>NZ_CAMZCS010000004.1 GCF_947305105.1 uncultured Fibrobacter sp.
CGAATTTCTCGATGGCGTCCATCAGTTCCTGCCCAACGCGCTGCACGTCGCGCACAATCTCTATCGCCTTGGCGACCATCACCTTGAAGCGGTAGTACGGCAACGCAGACGAGGCGTCGGCAAGGGCGTCGCTGATGGAAACACCGTTCGCTCTGGCCTTCACGAGCATGGCCGGGTCTATCGGCGGAGCAAACAGGGCGAGCGTCTTTTTTCCACATTTCCTCGGACAAAAATTGCCGTAAAAACGTCTATAGAAACAGACGGGCAAGAGCCTGTCCGCGAACCGGCGCGTTCCGGCAAGGGGATAACACATGATTCGAGAAGAATTTGCCGAATTTCTCAAGGAACTCAGGAAAATAAACGACAACGGAGGTGATATAGACGCCTTCGTCAAGGGGCACGAGTACAAGAACGTGTACTTCTACAACGACGGCTGCATCAAGAAGATTCTCGCGAGCGAGAAAAACATCATGCTCACAACGGACCTGGTGAATGCGGCCCTGGGCCTCATCGGCTCCGACCGCATCGAGAACCCGAAGCTCGTCAACCCGTTCATTCCAGGGGAATTGGGCTACCGCAGCGTGGAACCGGACATCCTCTTGACGAATGACCGCGATGGCGATGTACCTCGAGACCGGATATCTATCGAGGTCCAGCACGAGGATAACAATTCCTTGTTCAAAGACCGTCTGGTCCTCTACGTGGCACGCCTTACAAGCAACATGGCGAGGAAAGGGAACGATCCCGAACTTGAAAACCTGAACGTGGTCAGCTTCCAGTTTTTCGACGCGTTTCCCAAGTCGACTAACTATCGGCACACGGTGCAGTTGCGCAACCAGGAAATGCAGGTGTATTTTGACAAGCAGACAGTCACGCTGATTGAGGTGGAAAAGTTCTTCAAGGATGCCGCACGTTTTGTTGGCGACAACTGCCGTCTGGCCCAGTGGCTCCGGGCCATCGATATACTGAACCGTGATGCCGATTTCAGCGAATTTGCAAACGACCCCATCTTCAGGGTATTGCAAAACGAAGTAAAATTATGTAATTTCAGTTCGAGGTATCTTATGACAGTAGACATGAGCGACTTTGACCGAGCCGTGGCTGAGTATACAACAAAGCTGGAAATCGCGAAGAAAATGCGCGATATGGGTGCCGACATATCCTTTATTGTTAAAGCAACCGGACTTTCGGAAAAGAAAATTCGCAATCTGTAATTTATATATTCACCGCCCTGTCCCAAAGACAGGGCTTTTTTCTGTTCGTTCTTTGGATGCTAAAATCTTTCTTTATTTGTAAAAAAAATCAGTATTAATTTGCAATTAATCCATTACGCAACGGATTGCATCCCGATAATTTTGATACCAAAAGCCCGTTTCGTTTCCAACAACAAAAGTCACCAAAGATTTTGCCATCTCTTGCGACGAGCTCAAAAGAGAGGCTTCATATTTCAAAGTTCTTCCGCTCACAAACATAAAACCAGAAGGAAGTATACCAAACGAACAATTATCCGTACCTTCATATGTTCTTTTTTTACTTTCATTTATATACAGTTTAGAAACAGCAAAATAATTTGAATCTGCACTTTTCATCCGATTAGCAACATTAGCACTAGTTTCTCCAGACACCTTCATTGCGTTCTCAAGAATTTCCCATTCTTCTTTTGTAGGTATATGCCACCCATTCGGGCATATTGTATCAGCTAAAGCATTATCAATAAGACCAAATTCCTCACCATTCTCTATTATGGAATAATACCTGCCAAAAGTACGGCACAAACTTTCCTTACAACAAGTTTCTGTTTCACATTCATGTTCAATTAGCTCACAGTATTGCCTAATAAAACTTGTGTCACTGCTGCACATACTGTACGGTGCATCATACCTCAAGTTTTCAGCCATCCATACCTGATTCCCGATAGTAGTGTACCTATAAACTTGTCCATCGCGTTCATCAGTGAAAGTACCACGATTGGGCATACCATAGGCATTCATTCCTTCGGCTGGGCACACGGCCTCCGCATTCCACTTTTCCTCTTCTTCGTCATCATCGAAAATGCACGAAGACAGAATGACAGAAATGGTAAAAAGAAGAACAATCTTGACAAGTCCATTCATATAATCTCAGCCCTTATTTCAACAGCTGCCAGTTGAGTATAGTATTCCCTCGTCTCAGCACAATGTAACGGCCGGCCTTCATCGCGGATGCGGGAATCTGCACCATATGCTCGCCGACGTTCCATGTTCCTTCAAAAAGGCGGTTCTTCACCGTTCCGAAGGCGTCCACGACTTCGAGGTAGTAATACCCCGTCTGGTCGATGTTGACGTAAACCATGTCACCCACGCGGGTCACGCGGCTTGCACCGGAATCGCTTACAACAACGTTGTTCTGGAAGTTCGGCCGAGGCACTTTACCCCAGAGCAAATTCCCGTTCCGGTCAAGCACCACAACCGAGTCGGCCTCGAGCAGATTCTGGCCCGTACCGATCCCGTGATGCGACGGGTCGTCGCTCGCGCTGTATGCGGATTCAGACCAGCCCCGGGCATGGAGTCCGAACTTCACGGCAGCAGTACGCTTACCAGGCTTGAGAACTACGTTGTTGTACACTAGGGAAACATAGTAAAGGTTACCGCCAGCGGCCACTTTCGAAGCTATCGCAGAGGCAGTATCCGGCCCGAGGTAGTACCAGTCAGGCGGTTCCATATTAGATGAAGAACTTAACAATCCAGCGAACACCCAAGTTCAACGCCCCTCCCTCTCTTTCTAAAAATCTAGTCCTTTACGCAGCGGATGTAACCATTGACATTGCCAAAGACTCTATTATCCGCTGTAAGAATTGGTTGATATGATTGGAATGTGACAAAAATAGGCGCACAACAAGTTGAATTCAACCATTCATCGTTTGTCGATGTCAAATAAACCGATCTAAAGCCTCTGTTATCTCTACCATTAATAGCCGAAACAACAGAAAAACCACAATCGTCCGTCCCATTCGGCTCATCTTCAGGATTCAACTCAGACCACCCATTTGTACTTTTTAATTTGTTTCCAGCAGAGGACATTCCATCCATGCTATTGAACAATTTTTTCCATTCGCCCCAACTTGCAACATGCCAACCCGCAGGGCATTCAACGAGATAATCTGAAGAATATACCCTTCCCATAACTTGGCAATCATCATCCTCATAGTAGCACGCATCATGTTCAACGTCATAATTTAAATTTTGCGCCATCCACACTTGGTCGCCTATAGTGGTATATTTATACACTTGTCCATCGCGGTCATCGGTAAATGTACCCCGCTTGCTCTCGGGGCACACCTTGGAGGCTTCCCATTCTTCATCTTCGTCATCAAATATACAAGCCGTTAACAAACTCGTGGAAAGCAAAGCGAATAGGAGTAACCTTTTTTTTCATGCAACACCCATGGATTTAAAATTCAAACAACTTGTCCGGAAACTTTGCAGAACTGCGCAGGGCAAGGATTTCCGTCGTCACTTTAGTTTCGATGCCGGACACAATTACCGAGACCTCCATTTTCTTGAGGTTATCCGAGGCATCGTAGGTAAATGTGGTCAGCGTATTCTTTTCGGCATCATTGCTCTCGATTTTTTCTATGCGTTTTTTAGCAGAATCGTAATACAACGTTCCTTTATCACCAACAATTGAATACAGGTTGCCCGAAACATGAACGGGTTCCTGCCAGTCGCCGGAATCAAGAGGATTGAATTTCGTATAGGATTGCGTCTCAAGAGCTTCGCCGTTATACGGCAGTATCTGCGATTTTTTCGTATTCAAATCAATCACCTTCATACGAGAACCGTTCACGATGCTACGCTGGTTCAGGAGGGGGGACTTCATCTCGGTATAGGTCTTGGAAGATCCCTTTTGCACCATGTAGATGGAGACCACCTGCTTGCCCGCAGGAGTGTTGACAGTAGTCCTGATGCTCATTTCCACGGAATCACGGGCAAAAGCAGACTTCTTGAGCTCCGCACGGACCTGATCAAGAGAAAGTGCGAAAGAGGAAGTCACAAGAAGGCAAAGAGCAATGACAAGTTTTTTCATATCAACCTCTATTTAATGAAAGAAGGAACAACTTCATAATTAATCCATGACGCAGCGGACAGCATCTCTAAATCCATGTGAAAAAAAATCAATGCTACTGGCAATATGAACAGTCTCTACACCATACGCATTAGAATTATTCAATAAAACAAAATGGGCCCCTGTTTTAAAAAAATGACCATCACTTTCCATATATCCGGAAGGTTCCAACATCAAGGCACAAGCATCTGAACCAACATACATTCTATCATATTCATTTAGATACTCCTTTGATATTGCAAAAAGATTTGAATCCTTACTTTTCATCCGTATAGCAGCATCAAAATCTGATTCTCCCTGAACAACCATAGACGCTTTCAACTCGTTCCACTCTTCTCTTGTTGGTACATGCCATCCTTTAGGACAAATCGTATCTATAATTGACAAGTTAATATTCCCAAATCTATCACCATTTTGCATTAGCGAATAGTATCGTCCAAAATTATTGCACATACTCTTTTTACAGCATTCAGTTGTTTCACAGCTATGTTCAATCAGTTCACAATATTTTTTCAAGTATTCTATATCATTACAACACATACTATATGGCGCATCATACCTTAGATTTTCCGCCATCCATACCTGATTTTCAATGGTCGTATATCTGTACACCTGTCCGTCTCTTTCGTCAGTGAACGTACCTCGGTTAGGCATTCCATAAATGTTTATTCCCGCCTCCGGGCACACTTCTTCCGCATTCCATTCAGGCTCATCGTCGGAACAAGCAATCATCAAAGATGTCAAAAAAAGGCAGAATAAAAACAAACGCTTATTCATAACATGCTCCTATTTCAGCAACTGCCAATTAAGTATGGTGTTCCCGCGCCTCAGCACGATGTAACGGCCGGCCTTCATCGCGGATGCGGGAATCTGCACCATATGCTCGCCGACATTCCATGTCCCTTCGAAAAGGCGGTTCTTCAGCGTTCCGAAGGCGTCCACGACCTCGAGGTAATAATACCCGGTCTGGTCGATGTTGACGTAAACCATGTCACCCACGCGGGTCAAGCGGCTTGCACCGGAATCGCTTACAACAACGTTGTTCTGGAAGTTCGGCCGAGGCACTTTACCCCAGAGCAAATTCCCGTTCCGGTCAAGCACCACAACCGAGTCGGCCTCGAGCAGATTCTGGCCCGTACCGATCCCGTGATGTGACGGATCGTCGGATACACTGTACGCGGATTCGGACCAGCCCCGGGCATGGAGTCCGAACTTCACGGCAGCCGAACGCTTGCCCGGTTTGAGAACTACGTTGTTGTACACTAGGGAAACATAGTAAAGGTTACCGCCTGCGGCCACCTTCGAAGGTATCGCAGAGGCAGTATCCGGTCCGAGGTAGTACCAGTCAGGCGGTTCCATGGTGCCCGTGGCATCGCGGTAGTAGTACCGCGCCTCAAAGCCGGAAATAGTGTCGAAACCGTTGTTTTCGACATAGACCGCTATGGTGCTGTTCTTCCAAGGCTCGTTGGACTCCTCGGCGGCAAGGGCGCGGATTCCCGACGCGGGTGTCGTCGCGGGCATGCCATCGTCCACGCAGCTCCAGCCATTGAGCATCACGCCCCTCGAATCCAACACGACGAGTCCCTTCGCCTCCACGTAACCGCGGGTCGAGCCGTGCTCGTAACTCGGGTCGTCATGGATATTCCATGGTTTGTAGTCCGGGGTACGATACAGTCCAATCTGGATGTCATCACCGCCATTTGCGTAACCATGCGGAGGAATAGGTTGGGCGAGCGCATATTCAGCATAGTAGACATCACCGGCATCGTGTACCACTGACATCGGACCCTGCGGATACCATGACGTCGCAGCCACCGCAGGACCTTCGCCCGAATAATAATAACGGATACGCACTCCATATATGTACTGACCAGTGAGATTGCGCAGCTTTATTCTCGGGCGGGCCCAAGTGAGGTCATAAACATTGTCGTAATGGATGAGGGCCTCGACGCTCGGCTCGGGAGCGGCCCAACCGGACTGGCCGTAATCCACGAGGTGTGCCTCGGGGAGAGAGGGACCAGAAATCGCCGCGATGCCCGCGATTTCGGCACCGCCGCGCGGACGCAGCCTGACGCGGTTCATGCCGGAGTCGAGCGAGAACAGGAGCGAGTCGCCCATGCGTACACTCTCCCACAGGCCGGAGGGCCGCAGACCATACGTGCCGACATCTACTCCGTTCACGGAAACTTCCACACGAGAATTGGCGGACGAATAACCGCGACCGAACACGTACAGGGCGTAGTTCCCGGCGCGCGGAGCGTCCACGTTCCAGACCGCCTTGCCGGAAGTCCCCGAGCCCTGGCGCAGGTACGACCTGCCGGGCAGCGCGCACGACTGGTCCACCACGAGGCCGGGCGCTGAATCGAGTTCCACGGCACGGACCGCGAGCGAGACCGGAGTGGTATCAACCACGGAGGTGTCCGGTTCATCTGGCAGAGGGGCTCCGACATACAAGTCGTGCACCTGTTCCGCGGTGAGTGCAGAACGATAAATGCGAAGATCCGACATACGGAAGTAGGCAGCGAGTTGATTGTTACCAAGTCTACCCAACACAGGTTTGCCGGAACCCCGCATCGCAAAACCTCCGGGAAGAACCTTTCGCTCAACAAAGTTTCCATCTACATACAAGGAAACATCGGAACTGTCAAACACAAATACGTAGCGGGCAGAAGCTCCCGTTCCGAGCAATGGAGTAAACGAGACAGGTCCCGAACCCGCATTCGCATAAAGCCGCCCGTTTCGCACCCCGAGATTCAGCGTATCCACATCTTCCACCCACGTAAAAACGAGGCCATCGATTTCGCCAACGATTGCATCAAACTCAACACTCATCGGAGTCACGGAATCAACATGAAGATCGTCTGAAGCTCTACACCGGTCTCCCGAATCTAGCAACGACAGCCTGCCTCCATAAGCCCACGGGTCAGACAATAAACTGGTTGATAAATTCAACCCAGTACCGATTACCTCACGAACAATATTCCCGCCACCCTCCGACATTGGGTACCACAGCACGAGCGACGACGGGAACGGGTAAATTTGCCCTGAACGCCAAGAGGTCTCAACATAATTGTGCCCCATATCCTCAATGCGAACGTCAACATTGACTCGGCACCCCATGCAACCATACAACAACGCAGGCGAAATCACGAACTGCTCATAAAGTACCGTATCGGGCACTCCACCGAACGACACAATGCGATTTTCCACAACCCTTCCACCGAAGCGTACGTCAAGCACCACCCGGTCGACCCCGCTCACAGAATCCGCAAGTGATGCAGACACAGTCACCACACGGGAACCACTATCGCCATCAGCAAGGGATACATCCATATCATAAAGCATAGGCTGAAGCGAGTCAATGCGAACCATGGGGCCGCGCAAATACTCCAACGAACCGTCCACACCATAGACATCGATACGGGACGTGTAGATATCCGCAGGGAGCCAAATGTCATCGCTACGCATTTCCCACGCAATGGTGGTTCCTGCCAACATGCCCCTATGTTCGGCAGCGACAGCATTGTCGGTACGCAATTGTAACAAATAGTTGCCACGGCCTACACACGGGCTTGCAAATTCCAGTTTTCCGTTGAACGTACCCGCCCAAACGGTATCGAGCGCAGGCTCCGCACAGAGCAAGGTATCCGGGAGAACGGGCGTTATGACAGGCTCAAACGACGCTGCCGTGGCCGAGTCGAGTACGATAAAATCCGAGAACGAGGACGTTTTCGCCTTAAGATAGACATAACTCCACGCATTGGCCGTGTCACAAGAGACAGAGGAATCCTCAAGCACCGGGAAAGACTTTTCTATGAAACATTCGGCCCACTGTGCATCAAGCGGCACAATCTTTCGAATCGAGGAATCGGGCTTGTAAATCTTGAGTTCGGAAACATTCCGATTTCCAATTTCCTCACGCAGGAGTTTCACTCGCACCTCGGGCCACTGGACAAAAGAGTCGCCAAAGTTGTGCGACGGCAGAACCTCCACCACCGGGCCCACGATATCGAGATTCCCGAAGGCGTCGTAGAGGTATTCATCTGGAGCGACGGCACGCACGGTCACATCGACCGGATCCGGGCCCCACGCCCCCTCGCCAAACTGTACGCCCGCATTGCCGTACATGGCCTGTACGTAGGCGCTGTCACCCGGATTTACACGATTCCCTACATGGACAACCTTATCAATGCGGAACAATGTCCCGTTAGGATTGCCGTACAGGAGTTCAAACGTGATCGTTCCCTGCAAATGGCTCAAATCATAACGAGCGAGCACGGGGAGCGGAAGCGAATCTACGACACTATCCTGAACGCCCTCTTCAATCACCTCGCGGATGCCAGCACCGTCCACGTATTGCAACCGCCAGTAAGCGGAATCACCGGGGACGCGGCCACGGAACGTCGCGATTTCGGCCATACGGGAATCGGGGGAAAGCTTATTCCAATCCACAATGAAATATTTCGAAGACGAATCAATAATGGCACTCAGGTAGGGATGCGTAGTAAGACTGTCTTCCGAAATCGAGGTGTCGCGCAGGTACATACCCGCAACGGAGTACGACATGTCCCTATACCACGGAATATCCTCCGTATGGTGCCTACGGACATCCTTGTTCTGCGACAAGACGCTGTCCAACGGCACAACATGCGACCGGTCGGTACCGGAATACTTCACCGAACCACGCGAATACACGTAGCCGAGTGTATCTGTCACGCCAAAACCTTCCACGCCAACATTCCAGCGGTTTCCAGAAGAATCTCGTTCGAAAAGCCACTCCGGGCTGTGCGATACATTGCCGGCACTATCCGTTTCGAGAAGAACCAAAGTCGTTATGGGATTGCCATGAGATCCGCCGTACTCAAGCGGATCAATCCTTGGAATGTGCAGGGAATCATGCGGCACCATCCAGCAACCTGGAGCGCTTCCGACGTAACGAGGACAACCTCCAGGAACATAATCCGACGTGTCGATGGAATAGCTGTAGAAGGTGTCGAGTATTCCTACGCTTCCACCGACCACGTAAGAATCCTGATAAACAACAGTGTCAGGACGCAATGATGCATCCGTAAAGGGATTGCGGATAAGATTCAGTCCATCCACGACATAGAGCGAATCCCAGTGAGCATCGTTCCAATCACCCACGGCGAAGTGGATGCGAGCACGCTCCGACTGGTAAAACTTAAAATCGGATGCAAGGCTATCAGGAATCTTCAAGAAACCAGCACCATGAATGTCCGGGTACGGATATGGATAAGGCACAGCAAACATCGCCGTATCCTGCACCATCGCTTGATTGGGCGCAAGTACAGGAGCAATCGTGAAGCAAATGTCCAACGGGTCTATCGGAATTCCCCCACCTATAGACTGTTGCTGGCTATGCGGCATATTGCTCGTCAATTGCGCACGGAATCGCGAGCCATCGCTGCGAACACCTTCCGCCACGGCTCCGAATGGCGTCCCGGCGCTGCTTCCAAAATAGTGCCAGCGGAATGTCGACGGGTACGTTATCTTGACCGAGTCGTCTTTTTCATCGGGGAACCAGAGCGGATTCGCAATAGAACCGACCATCGTGAAGCGCTGCGCTTCGAACGCCGTAATCATAGCATCATCTTCGGAATACGAGAATGTCCACCCTGAAGGACCAAAGAAATTCGCAAATTCACTCCCTAACGAACCAGCAGCATTGTTTCTGGCATTCGCAAAGAAGTAGCCCTTGTTCCCGTACAAAGTAGAGTTCGTCGGATCAAAGCGTACGAAGGTGTTGGCGAGGTTTGTGTAGCCCCAGGGCGGTTCCCAGTAGGTGGAATCCACGTTGAAGGTGAGTTTTACCATGAGTTCTTTGCCCGACTTGTCATGCTCGCCACAGCCACTCGGTGCATTCAGGGAACGATCAGTGAAATGCGAACCATACCCATGACCGACAGTAATGTTGAGCATTCTAGCATGAGGTTTTGTCAAGGCTAGCGTATCAGGGTCAAAGGCAACCTTGGGACTAGAAGGGCCACAAATAGACGACGCAACCAATGCAGTAGCAGACGTGTCCCAGTTACAAGCACGCTGATCAGCCGTTCCGTTGCGGACATCAGTGCCGTACATATTAAACATCGCATCCGAATCAAGGAATACGTACTTGCCAGTTTCCCAAAGGATAGATTTGTCGTTAAAATTGCGAAACCATAGGCCAAGATTCGTTGAATCGGGATAAAAATTCTTCAATTGTTCAACCGAACAAGCAACGCTATCGCACCAATCCTTCCACACGTCATTGATGTTCAATGACTTCTTGGGATGATACCACCAAACAACGGGCCCATTACCATAAGCCCCTATTGAATCTAGTCCGCCCTTGTCATACGCCGCATTACCCACAACAGCAAATGTAGAGTCGTCAAAATTCGTGTACGTGGTCTCATATAAATCCTTGTATTTCTTCCATTTTAAGTTTGCCATGGTTGCACTATAAGCATCCGAGGCTTTCTTGAGTAATTCGCGTATATCCCCAAACACCCCTTCCGGCAATACCTTGACACCCATGATAATTGGCTTGAGATAGTGTCGATTTGTCTGCGTACTCGAATGGATTGTATCAAAGGCGACAACGTCGAAAATGGAATTCAGGTAGACGTTTTCCGTAGTCGGGTTGTTTCTGTCAAGAGTTCGTCTCAACACAGCAATCTTGTACGGATATTGGGACGTTTCGGGATCGCAATCAATGTAGTCTCCATCCAAGTCATACCCCTCCGTCGCAAGCAGCACAGCAATCGTCACCGGGAACTTGTCCCTCTGGCGTTGGATGCCGAGGCTAAAGCGGGTCTTGCGCCAGAGCGCCGGGGCCTGCATGGCGCCCGTCGGCACCTTCCAGCGGTAATTGAACGTACGGTATTGTTCCGGCAAGAACTCGCCCTGCTCGCGCACTTTCATCAGGTAGTCGATACTCCCTACAAAACGGGCCTCGCCCAAATCCTCAAACACTTCGTCAATCAGCAACTCGGCAGCCGTACCGCCTACACCGCCCGTGCCAACGGCAATTACGCCGCTCCCGTCCAGTATATGGAACGGTTTAGATTCCATACTCGACAGCGTATTCCCGGCAGAATCCAGAATGCAGACGCGGAACCGATACACGCCGAGGGGAGCCATATTGCCGTCAGCCAGTTTCCCGTCCCACGACGCCATGGAAGTCGCATCAGAGAGTCCCGCCTTCACGAACAGATTTGCATCCAACGTCTTCGCGACGCTGTCATTGGCATAAAGTACTTCGGTACGCACGTGGCTGCCAAGGCCCGCAATCCCGTAGCGGAACACACTCTTCTGCCCTGAGGTGTTCGGGGAATAGATATCCGCCGGGGCGGGAGCAAGCGTGTCTACAGCGACCATAGCCACAGAAGCGCGTACCAAGAGCCACGACGTGTCTATGGTGACAACGCGCGACGGGTCTGAGAGCGCATACACGATAAACTTCGCAAACACCGTATCGCTGCCGG
Organism: uncultured Fibrobacter sp.; assembly: GCF_947305105.1. Taxonomy (NCBI): domain Bacteria; kingdom Pseudomonadati; phylum Fibrobacterota; class Fibrobacteria; order Fibrobacterales; family Fibrobacteraceae; genus Fibrobacter; species uncultured Fibrobacter sp. The sequence goes on from NZ_CAMZCS010000004.1 coordinate 11,592, forward strand.
GAACCTGCCCCGTACGGGCGACACCCCTCCAAGGCAGACGAACACCATACTCATCCGGATGCACATAAAGGGTCCCGACACCGGACGCCCCCGCGACAGCATCATAGGCGAACCTTGACGCGGCTCCGCAATAGACTACACTATCAGCACCTTGGACAGTGGAGAGGTCCACGATAAACGCGGAATCGGAATTGAACGTGATGCGGAGCGTGTCTCCATCAAGGCTGTCCAGATTCCATTCCAAAACGCTATCGTAAGCGGGAATCACCAAGCCCAAGGAATCAAGCGACACGGCAGGCGCAGAAACAGTGTCGCGACGCGCGCGGGGCGGAACGCCTCCTACAACGGACGTACCCTCGCGATACTTGAGCACAAGCCTCGGAACCATACGTTTCACATTCGCAGGGACCGTGTACGTGGAATCGCGACGCAAGGAGTCAAGCACCGCCGTATCGGCAACGGCGCCCTTCGCCGTGCCGGACCAGCGCAGCGTCCACGCGTCACCCTTCTGCCATACGTGCAACCCGTTCAAAAGCGCGGAGGGTTCCCCGGAGAACGGCGGCACGCTCATGCGCGGCACAGAATAGGTCATCGCCTCGACAAGGGAGGTATCCGACTGCGAGCGCACATAAAGGCGGGCATCCAGTTTCCAGAGCGCCGTATCGCCCGGCTTGTCGAGCGTGACACCAATCGTGTCCCAAACACCGACGGACTGGCCCAAGGGAGCCTTGACAAGAACCTTCACGGCAGCAGTATCGAGCAGCGGATTGTACCACCCGTACACGGGCACTTCTTTCTCGTCCGTTACCGGAGCACAGGTGTCGCAGGCACGCACCGAGAGACGCAACATACACATACCAGAAACCGAATCGGGGATGTGCCAAAGCGCTAGATCCCTCACCTGCGAACCCGCACCGACCGTAATGCGTTCAATCCCGTCGGTACGCCACGTCGTGGCGGTGTCAAGCTTCCATTCCACATCGAAAGACACTCCCAAATCGGAATGTTCCTGTACCGACGGATTCGGCGTCTCACCCTTAATCAAAACCGTGCCATAGTAGAACGAGTTCACGGTGTCACCTGGGTAGGTGATGCGCGGGTAACGAGCCCCCACACCGAAGTAGTCCATGCCGTAACCCGGGTTGCCCGCGGCATCGTAACAGTGCGCATGCAGGTACCACTGTCCATCGGCCCTGCCGCGCGCCCAGTCGGTGACAGGAATAGCAAAGCCGTACAAGTCTGCCGTCGCCGAGGCAGAATCCTTGCGGACAAACGTCCAGGCAAACGTGGAATCCGGGGTCTCGAGCATCCTGTAGCAGGAAACAGCCGACACGTTGCGCAAATCGTCAGCCGCCTGCGAAATATCCGCCACGGCATCGGTAACGGACGAATCCGTCGGGAAAAACGCGCCCGCACGGAGGTTCACCGAGGGCGCCCTCCTGTCGAATACGACCTTGTCCGCAAGTTTTTCCTTGGTAACGTTTCCAGCCATGTCACGGATTTCGGCCGTCAGCGAATACACGCCGTCACGGATGCGGCCCGTAGCGGGCTCAATAAAGTTGTAATGACCCGTATTGCCATTCCATTCGAGCACGTCGTCAAACAAGCGTTCGTGCTCGGTGACGGAATCCTTAAACAGCAGTTTCACACGTACCTGAGCATCAGAGCGATTGGGGAGCACGTCGCGGACATTGAACGAGAGCGCGAGCCTGTTACACGAATTGTACACTGGATAACCGATAGAAGTGACCTTCGACGAATCAAGACAGCCTATGCGCGAAGAATCAGGAACGGAACGGACACTTGTCGAGCCAGCCACGATGGCGGGAGGCGTACGGTCCACCCAAATCGTATCTTTGAGCGTCACGCCGTTGATGCCCTGGATAAACTTGCCCGTAGACGCATCTATCACCTTCGACCAGGAGGTACGCCCGGAATCCAGGCCGACATGCTGTAGCGAGTCCATCGTGGCCGCATCGGGATCACCGTAATCGTACGCCTGCACAACGACAGCGTAACGCCCCTCGGCCATGGGTACGTGCGCCTGTTTCCAACGGATATCCTGGAATTCCGCATTCACGTGAGCCTTGTAGAACAGAGTATCTACGGTACCCAAGGAAAGATTGACGGCAAAGGCGCGGATAGCGCGCAAGGCACCGTCGCGGAGCGTATCGCGCACGTTCGCCCAGTTCGCATCCGCAAGGGTTCCGCCCACCACATGGTCGGGGACTTGCAACTTGAGCCCCGGCCGCGTGGCATCCAGCCGTGCACGGGAAGGGACAACATGATGCGAAACGCTAGTACCGCTCTGGGTCGTCACCTTTATCGCAAAGTCCCATTCAAAGAGATAGTCACCGGACGATAGCGTATCTATGTTGTTCCAAATGGAGTCCGTATTGACATCCGCGCGCCAGCCCGAGCCGTCCGAAGACGCGTGATCCACGCTAACCTTGGCCGCGACGGAATCCTTCTTGCCGGTAGAAAGTTGCGTCACCCTGAGCCCTGCTGAATCTACAGTTATGTAGTCGTAGGCAACATTATAAAGAGTCGCATAGGCATTGCCGAAACGGGAAACTTCCGTATACTTGAGCGGCCAACCGGGATCCCCCTTCAATTTCGTCGCCTGGAACAGGTACGAGAATCGGGCGCTGCAAGATTTGCCCAACTTGTTCACCACGGACACATAGAGCACGTTCGTCCCGTCGCCGAGAATCGCCGAAGGTGGAATGGTATTACCTGTTTTTTGTTCGTAAAGGTCCAGAACAGATTTAATGTTCAATATAAACCGACCGTCAGGAGAAACAGGGCTCGCAGACAGCACATCCAGAGGTTCCATGCGGCTGTAAGCAATCTCAAAATAAACTTTCCACGCACCGTCACCCCTATCGAAAATGATCTGGCCACGATTGTTGAAGTCAACACTGAAGGAGCGGATGCTGTCCGGATGCAAGTCGTCTATCTGGAACACGATTTCCGAAAGGTAGGATGTCGCATGAAAGCTCTTGAGTTCGCCGTAACGGACAATACGGTTGCCGGCAGCGTCGTAGCTAACGTCCTTCACCTCCATCGGCGGGATGCTGGAGGCCGTATTGCCAGCGGGTTCAAAATTGCGGAGGTTTATCTTTGTCATTCCGTTTCCGCTGTCGTCGACGAGTTGCGGCACTATCAAGGTGTCGTTGCCCTGTACTGTGCGTTCCGACGCAATGTGGACATGCGGGGACGCCGAGAGCATCTGTTCCAAATTGGCAACAGAAACCGAGAAGGTTGTGTCATGATAATCGCGGGCGGAGAAGTTCTCCTTTTCCGTCACGGAAGCCATCAACGCGAGGGAACGCGTATGCGCGAGGGCCCCGGACTTGCGGGCTAGTTTCGCCGTCTTCGACGAAATTGCCCCCACGAGAGCCACGTTCGTCGCGAACTCGGCCGCACTGCACGCCTTGCCATAAGCAGGATTGATTCTATTCACCACCTCGCAACCCACATTTAACGCCAGGTCAACCACCTGACGGTCGGCTTCCAGCTCGCCGATATCGGCGAGGATATCGCGATATTCGTCAAGATCCTTGAGCTTGGATTGATAGCTCGAGAATGCAGCAGCATAGCTGGAGCGCTTATCCAAGATGTCGCCAAAATCGTAACCACGGCGTTCCGCTCCCGCCTCACGGAAGGCTTTCACGCTCTCGCCTATCGCGCTGTAATACGGCACATCGAACGTCCCCTCGTCAAAGAAGTTCAGCGAGTAGTTTGCGAGGCTGTTGGCCGCAAAATTGAGTCCCTCATGAACTTTATCACTCGTACTAGTAAGAGCATCGCGCACCTCCGGCGAGAAATACTTCATGAACAAGAGATAGAGTTCCGACTTGTACGAATCCGGGATAAACTTGTCCACCACACGGAGCAACTTGTACAGACTGCCGGGAATATCGTCCTTGTTCAGTTTCATGTTACGAATTTCGTTGACCCCTTCCGCAACCTTGAGCGCCGTGCCGATTTTTCCCGAATATTCGCCATACTTCTGTGAAAGCGTTGAGGCTGTCGTACCCGAAAGAATGTCTCGCGCCATTGAATCCAGGCGAGCCCGAACCGCATCGGATGCCGACGACAAATCGACTCCGAGCGTATTACCGAGCGAATCAGCAAGCACTCGCGCCAATTTCTTTGTCGACACATGTGACTTCGCCTGTTCCACGAAATCCGGGAGGGTGCGGCGGCCGTTACCCACGCTGGGCAAACCGTAAGAATAGACAACATTGTACATGGGATGGTTAAACCCGGAGTTCATTGAGTACGAATTCAACAACTGGACGCTACCCAAAAGCGAATCGGCACCCACGGTATTGCTTGACAAGGCATCTTTATACTTATCGTCGCGTTCGGAGGCGTCCTGTGTCAAGTACCATGTGGACGCATTACCAGCAGCGTAACCCTCTAACAGACTGTCGCCACTAAGCACATCGCCGACATCGGCAACACTATACGCCATCGCCATCACAGCATCCTTCAGCAAAGAAATCATCAGGTCCTGCAAACCGTCAACACCGCCCACAATGTACGCTGCGAGCGCAAGCGGGACAAGTGCAACATACTTCGAGTTATCAGAATCACGATCCAAACCGTTCGTCCCGCTAAGCACGACCTGGTCCGCCAGGCCTGTACCCTCATGAGGGGTATTGAAGAAAAGTACGTTGGCAATCTCACCCTTATACGCACTGCTTTGTATATACTCACGTACAGCAAGGCCCGCAGCACCATCGGCAATCACGACAAAGCGGGAAGGCACCGAGTCTGGACGAGCAGACTTTAACGCAGACAAATTCTTGTAATGGTTTCGTTGTGACACAACAACGGAATTCTTCGAATTCTTAAACCATTTAAGTTGCGCAGAATCAAGAATTGACGTCCCTGAAGAACGGAAAAGGCGATTCCTCGCAAAGTCAGCCGGAGTTCCCGATGAAAGGTTATAATAATATTCGTAGACAAGCGAGGTATCGCCAGCAGCACCGAGAATGTTATTTTGGACAAAGCCTTTGATTCCCGTACCCCGCCAATCCGTGACATTCTGCCCACCTCTCGATGTGCCGAGAAGAATATAGATAGTCCCCGAAGCAGGTTCAACTGGAGCAGCTGATATATTACCCGCACACAAAAGTACCACCGCAAAGCATACGACCTTGCACAGGAATCCCATTCCTTTTTTCATTATCCCATCCTTTTCAACACCCATTCACCAAGAAAAAAGCCTTTTTTTCGCAAAAAAAAGCGTGGCATCGTCTGCACTTACCAAAAATGTCGACTTAGTCTCGCAGATATTGAATAAGGTAGATTCAGAACAAAAAAATAAGAGCAGAATACTCTAAAGCCCAAAGTCATGCACCTTACAATGCGAAACCATGTCAATGTTATCTTAGCAAAATGTAGGATTTTTGTCAAATATTAATTTGTAAAAAATTTCTTTATTTGTAAAAGAATCAATATTAATTTGCAATTAATCCATTACACAGCGAACGGGATCCCTATAATGTTGTATCCAAAAACCAGTCGCCTGTCCAACTCGATATGTCGATAAAAAATTTACACTTTCCTGCGATGAACTCAAAAATGAAGCTCCAATTTCATCTGCTTTTTTTTCTCCATACAAATACCCAGAAGACATCACTGCCATTGAACAATCATCTGAGCCAGCTAGCATAACATTAGGATAATACTCAGGATTACTCGACATCAAAAAGTAGACAGAATCCGAATGTTTCATCCTATTCGCCACGTCATGTCCGTTTTCTCCATCAACTTTCATTGCTTTTTCCAATTCTTCCCATTCTTCTCTCGTAGGTATATGCCACCCTTTAGGACAAATAGTATCTGCTAGAGTCCCATCTATTGTTCCCATTTCTTTACCATTTTCTATTATAGAATAATACCTACCAAACAACTGACACATACTCTCACGGCAACAAGATTCTGTCTCACAGCTAAGATCAATAGTAGTGCAATATTGGTTCACAAGACGTTCATCTGTACAACATGTGCTGTACGGTGCATCGTACCTCAGATTTTCCGCCATCCACACCTGATTTCCGATGGTCGTGTACCTATAAACTTGTCCATCTCTTTCATCAGCGAATGTTCCACGGTTAGGCATGCCATAGGCATTCGTTCCCTCCGCAGGGCACACGGCCTCCGCATTCCACTTTTCCCCTTCTTCGTCATCATCGAAAATACACCCAGCAAACAAAAGCAAGGCAAAAGCAAAGAGTAAATTTTTGAATGAAACGTCCATAAGCATTCTTTAAATCTAACATTAAAGAACAAAATTGTCAAATTGGCGTAAAAAGCGAATTTAAGGCAAACTTTCAATCCCGCAGATTCTCGCAGGCTTTATCTTCAGCAAAAAAAAAACGTTATCTGCACTATCCTAGCAGCTGCGTCATGGTGCCGAACACGAGCGCGGTGAGCACGACGTTCAAGAAGAAGAACGCGCGGCGCACGATCATGAAGAACAACGATTGCCAATGGAAAATGTTGTCGCTTGGCACGACGAGTTCCTTGAACCCGAGGAAGATGCTGATGATTCCAGTCACCACAAGCATCAGAGCCCCGATAAAGTAGCCTTCCTTCCACACCATCACGGTCAACCCAATACCAAATATCACGGCGATAACACCGATGATAATTTCGATGCGCAGGAAGATGTTCTTCCACTTTCTCTTGAGCTCGATTTTCTCTTCGTTCGTCATTTCGCCTCGCCTTTTTTACAGTTCCTTCGTTACCGTTATGGAGTAGTGCGGTTCGCCCTTGCCTACCCCGTTCTGCGGGAAGCTCACGTCAAACTTGTTGACCAGGTGGCTGATGGACTTTGTTTGCACGAAACGCGCGCCAAAGCCCAGCACATAAATCAAGTCTTTCCTGTTGATGTCCTTGAACTCCCACGCCGTTTCGCCGACACTGCCGAACACGACCAGCACGGGCATGAGCGTCGCGATTTCGAAATCCGTGAAGTAGCGCTGTTCCAAGTTGCCGAACACGCGGGCCTGCCCTGCGTAGTACCCCGCATGGAACCCGGCAAAGCCTCCGTCTACGCCGCCCAGCGACAGCTGGTAGCCATAGCGGGCATCCCGGTAAAAATCAGCCTTGCCCTTCAGCACCGTGGAGAACGTATTGTTCGGGTGGAAAATGTATTCCCCCGCAAGCGCCCCGTAAAAGTCGCGGCGGTGGCCGTGGTCCAAATAGAAATTCATCACCGTCGCCAGGTTCAGGTGGTTCCAGTCGCGGCCCAAATACAAGTTCGTCAAGAAATCCAGGCGGATGTCGTTGTCTGCGGAGCCCAACTGCTCGTAATTCTTAGAAACGTGGGCCTCCAGCACGGCGCCCTTGTTGATGTCCTCGGTCCACTTCACGTTGCGGAAGTTCTTGATCTTCTCGTAATGCAGGTTCGCGTACTTCAGGTACACACCCAGGCGGGAATCCTTGCGTTCCGGCACCCACTCATTCCTGGCTGCCAGGGAATCGATGATATAGATTTCGTCCCCGTCAACAAACGGATAGCGGCTCACGCTGCCGTACTCCGCCGTGAATCTCTGGTAATCGTAGGTCGCGCCGAGGTAGAACTTGCGCTGGGTACCGCCAAACGAACGGCTCAAGCGGAAGCTCAGCGAGTCGTCAATAAAGTCTTCTACCTTAAGGAGCTTGACGGGGTCATCGGGGTCATTGCCGTTGTAGGTTTCCAGGGACTTGATTTTCCGTCCCGTCGTATCGAAAGCCACCGTATTGGGCGGCAGTTCCCCGCTCCCGTAGAAATAGGCGACGCGCTTGTTCTTCAGCCCCTCGAGCGTGTACGCCCACTGGTTCACGCTCCTGCTGAGGAACGGCCGGTACATTTTCCAGTAGGCCATGTAGCCATCGCTGTTGTAGCTATACAAAAAGTCCAGGCGGTTGTAGCGAATCAAGAAATGCGGGTCGCCGTACTCCACCTGCCACATATCGCGGTACTCGTTGTGCCCGTAATAGAAACCCAGCTGCTGGCCGAATCCCAAGAAGTTACTCTCGCGGATGCCGACGATGTAATTCAAGTTGTCGTAAGTCCACTCCTTGCCCGAGAAGCTGCCGCCGATGGTAGGCGTCAGCGTCCAGTTGTCGCTCGTGTGTACCGTCGCGATATTCTTGCCGTCTTCCTGCGACATCGTGATGTTCGCATCGCTCAAGAAAATCTGGCTCCGCAAAAAACGTTCCGATTCCAGGAGGTAATCCAAGTTCACGGAATCACCTTCGTCGAACAGGAGCAACTTGCGCACGGTCATTTCGCGCGTCTCGATATGCCACCAGTTCAAGATATCGTAGGCCCACTTGTCGTACTTCGTATGGCTCTTGGAATCATCGAAGGCGTCACCGATATCGTAGCGGATGGAATCTACGCGGAAAAGCGCGGTGGAATCCTCCGAAAAATCGGAAGCGGCACAAAGGGAAACAAAAATGACAATGCAGGCTAGCAGTTTAGACATAATGACCTTGCCAATATAGAAAAATACGAGCCTTGGAGATGCGTGTCAAAAAACCTATATTTGCGCTGGGTAGCGGATGGCCGCCGGCAGCAATGCTGGAGGAAAGTCCGGGCACCGCAGGGCAGGATGCTGGATAACGTCCAGGCGCGGTAACGCGACAGACAGTGCAACAGAAAGCAAACCGCCTGGCATAGGTTTCGGCCTGTGTCCGGTAAGGGTGAAATGGCGAGGTAAGAGCTCACCGCATTCCTGGTGACAGGGGTGGCATGGTAAACCTCATCCGGTGCAAGACCAAGCAGGAATCCGTCCGCAAGGACCGGCTGCGGCCCGCAGCTGCTGGATATCCGGGTAGGTCGCTTGAGGCGGTCGGTAACGACTGACCCAGAGAGATGGTCATCGCCTTCTTCCGAAGGTACAGAACCCGGCTTATAGCTACCCTACACGAATGCCCCCGCCAAAAGCGGGGGCATTCTCCATAATGGGACAAGAATTTTTACTTACATCCTTCATTACAAATCATCGTATTCGCCATCTTCCCATTCCCTTTCATATCTTTTGCAATCTTCTTCAAAATCATCCTCAGCCATGGTAAACTCCTCCATATAAAGGGAGGCGTTCTCGACAGACGTAAGCATATAGAAGACCCCGTTACCGCAGTAATAATCAGAAATATTCAGGTCCTTATCGTTCTTGGCATCCTTGTCATATTCCAGGCACATTTCCTTCTTCTCGGCAGAAGTCAGCCCGTAGTATGACACCTCGGAATACTGCGATCCCTTATCCGTCGAAGAATCATAGCTGAGCTTTTTTACACGGCCCTTGTAGTTCGGAATATTTACCTTAAGCTGAACCCAGCCTTCGCCCTTGCTCACCGTGCAATAAAAGTCGGGGTCGCCATTCGAAGGGAAACTTCCTTTGGAAGATGTCGAAGTCGTTCCGGAATTATCCGAAGTGTCTCCGGAGCCACTCGTAGTCGAAGCCGACCCATCACAGGCCGAAAAAGCCAGAACCATCGCCAACGAAGCCAACGCAACCATTATTCTTTTCATGAGTCCCTCTTTTTTGGAGTTTATTTGTTTTGATTTTTACTTATAAACTTACAAACTTTCGCGAACTTACGAAAGCGACAAAAGCGCAGAGCAACACAGACAGGGCAAGGACGACCACCGGAATTAGCAACCCCTGCAAAAAAACATCATGTCCCAACTGGACCAGCAACAGCAGCGGGACCACCACGAACAGGGAAAGGTGTGCTGCCGCGCGCACCGTTTTGACCCGCAGCGAAAGCACCAGCGAAAAAGCACTCGTTATGAGCACTGCCGAGATTGCCCCAAAGATGGAGGCGACAGCCTCCGTGGTAGAAACTGCGGGATGGGCAAACCAGTAGGCGATCTGCACCAGCAGAGAAAACGCCACCGGGAACGGAATGACCGCCAATAGCTTGCCCCAAAAAATTTTCGCGGGAGCGACCGGCGACAGTTGCAGCAATTCCAGCGAACCGCGCTCACGTTCCCCCGCAAAACTGTCGGCAGCCAAAGGCGCCCCCATCGGGGCCATGATGCACCCTAGCAGGAGCATCATGTAACCTTCCATGCCCTCCATGATTTGTCCGCCGTAACGAGACACCGCGATTCCCTGCGATGCGGCCAGAATGACCGGAGGGATGATAAAGGGAATCCAGAACCGGGGTTCCCTAAATATCAGGCGTATCTCGTGACGAAACACATGGAGCATATCGCAGGATTACAGCAAGTCCTTGAAGAAATCGTTGCCCTTGTCGTCCACGAGGATGAACGCCGGGAAGTCCTTGATCGTGATCTTGCGGATGGCTTCCATGCCGAGTTCCGGGAAGGCGACGATGTCGTTGCTCAGGATGTTCTGCTCGGCGAGGATAGCAGCCGGGCCACCGATAGAGCCGAGGTAGAAGCCGCCGTACTTGTGGCAGGCGTCGGTCACGTCCTGGCTGCGGTTGCCCTTAGCGACCATGATCATCGAGGCGCCCTTGCTCTGGAAGCGCATCACGTACGGGTCCATACGGCCAGCAGTCGTCGGGCCGAAGCTTCCGGTGGGCATGCCTTCCGGCGTCTTGGCCGGGCCGGCGTAGTAAATCGGGTGGTTCGACACGACTTCGAGAACGGTCTTCTCGATATCGGTAAGAGTTTCGCCCTTTTCCTGCTTGTCGAAGATTTCAGCAATCTTGGCGTGAGCCATGTCGCGGGCCACAATCATCGTGCCCTTGAGGTTCAGGCGGGTCTTGACCGGGTACTTGGTGAGTTCGGCGAGCACGTCCTTCATCGGGCGGTCGAGATCGATTTCCACAGCCGGAGCCATGTTCACGGCGTCGCCCTTCGGCAGGTACTGTTCCGGATTGTGTTCCATCTTCTCGAGCCAGAGGCCGTTCTCGTCAATCTTCGCCTTGATGTTGCGGTCGGCGGAGCAGCTCACGCCGATGGAAACCGGGCAGCTAGCCGCATGGCGCGGGCAGCGAATCACGCGCACGTCGTGCACGAAGTACTTACCGCCGAACTGGGCGCCGATGCCCGTCTTCTGGCAGATGTGCAAAACCTTCTCTTCCATCTCCACGTCGCGGAACATACGGCCGCCTTCGGAACCCGTGGTCGGAAGGTCGTCGAGGTAGCCGCAGCTCGCAAGCTTCACGGTGTGGGTGTTCATTTCGGCAGAAGTACCGCCAATCACGATGGCCAGGTGGTACGGCGGGCAGGCCGCAGTACCGAGCGTCTTCACCTTGTCGCTGATGAACTTTTCAAGGGACTTCGGGTTGAGGAGCGCCTTGGTCATGGGCCAGTAGTAAGTCTTGTTAGCAGAACCACCGCCCTTGGCGACGAACAGGAACTTGAGGTCGGCGCCTTCTTCGGCGTGGATGTCGATCTGGGCCGGGAGGTTGCATGCCGTGTTCTTCTCTTCGTACATGGTCAAAGGAGCAATCTGACTGTAGCGCAGGTTCTTGCCGGTGTAAGCGTTGTAGATACCTTCAGAAATGGCCTTCGCATCATCTGCGCCGGTCCAGACCTGCTGGCCCTTGTGGCAAATACAGATGGCAGTGCCGGTATCCTGGCAGAACGGGAGAATACCCTTGGCGGCCACGCAGGCGTTCTTCAAAAGCGTGAGGGCGACAAATTTGTCGTTATCGCTCGCTTCGGGGTCCTGGAGAATCTTCGCAACCTTCTGCGTGTGGGCCGGGCGGAGCCTGAAGCTCACTTCCTCGAATGCCGCCTGGGCAATCTTGGTGAGCGCCTCGGGGGCGACCTTCAAAATTTTCTTGCCTTCGAATTCGGCAACAGAAATACCTTCTTTGCCGAGGTTCACGTATTCAGTCTTGTCTTCGCCGTGCTGCACGGTCGCTTCGTATTTGAATGCCATAGTAGTGGTTAGTGGTTGGTGGTTAGTGGTTGGTGGTTGAATTTTTCTTCAAAGATAAATCTTTCGTCTAAGTTGGTGAGCCAATCGAACCACGTCCTTCATCGAAAAAATCCCTGACTAGATGGAGCGGTCGCGCCCGACAGAGGGACCTTTTTTGCCAAAAAAGCCGATGAAAGGTCAAATAGACGGATTTTTTTAACTTTTTTTAACTTTTTTCGGACTATCCGCTTATAGAAGTGTTATTTTTTGAGCATAAAAGTTTTTAACCCCAGAGAGGAATATCACTATGAAGAAGATTCTGTTGGCAACCTTGGTTGCATCCGCAATGGTCTTCGCTGCCGAAGCCGCAGCCCCTGCTGCCGCTCCCGCAGCCGCACCCGCAGCAGCTCCTGCCGCTGCACCCGCCGCCGAAGCACCCAAGGCTGAAGCAGCCGCTCCTGCCGAAGCAGCCCCTGCTGCCGAAGCCGCCGCACCCGCTGCTGAAGCAGCCCCCGCCGCCGAAGCTCCTGCTGCCGAAGCAGCTGCTCCTGCCGACTCTGCTGCACCTGCCGCCGAAGCTACCGCCGAAGCCGCTCCTGCTGATTCCGCCGCTCCGGCCGAAGCCGCTGTAGCCGAAGAACCGGCCAAGGACACCGCCGCTGCCGAAGTTCTCGAAGCCAAGGCCGAAGAACCCGCAGTTGACAGCGCTGCTCTCGCCCAGGCCGAAGCCGACAAGAAGGCCGCCCAAGAAAAGGCCGCCAAGGAAGCCGAAGAACAGAAGGCTCTTGAAGGCAGCAGCATGGGCTCTGCCAAGACCACCATCATGGAAAACCCGTGGGAATTCCTGATTGTGTCTGCCGCGTTCGTGGCCTCCGTGCTCGTGATTATCTTCACCGGCAAGGACTAATTCCTAAAGCAATCGACTTTCTCGGCGTCCGGCACCAGCCGGACGCCTTTTTTTATGTTGTCGTTTTTTTGTTGTCGTTTTTTTTACACATTTTGAAAACTATGCAAAAAACCGCAAATTGCGGTTTTTAGAGCACATTCGCAATGTTGTTTTTCACTCAACGGAAATACGTTGTTTTTTTTAACAACAAAAAACGCCCCCTATATAATAATGGTTATAAACGTGTGATTAATTTCACATATTAGACAATTATACCTATTTCCATATGAGGAGGCAAAATGGAAAAGTATCTCTCTAAAGCTGTAAAATTCGGTGCGGTACTCGCATTCGGATTGGCAACAAGCAACGCATTTGCCGTAGACGCCTGTAACGAAGATATGGGACATCCGGGGAACGGAACCAACGTGAGCGGCAACAAAGTCGGAGGCATCAGCGGCACACCTTGGGGCTTCGAGCAGTGGTATCAGGGTGGCAACGCAACCATGACCTATTACAACAACGGTACGTTCAAGGCCAACTGGAGCGGTTCGAACGACTACCTGACTCGTGTGGGCTACCAGTACAACGGAAACGGCATTAGCCACACAACAAAGCATTTCACGGTCGACTACAAGTACACTAAGACGGGTAACGCCTCTTACGGCTACATCGGCGTGTATGGCTGGACAAAGAACCCCGAAACCGAATACTACATCGTGGATGACTGGTACAGCAAGCCGAGCGAACAGTATGTCGGCGAAAAGTTCGGCGAAATCACCGTGGACGGCGCCAAGTACACCATCCACGCATTCCTCCGTCAGCAGGAACCCTCCAAGTCGGGAACCTCTACGTTCGTGCAGTTCTTCAGCATTCGCGAAACGCCGCGTCAATGCGGCCACATCGACATTTCTGCCCACTTCAAGAAATGGGACGAACTCTTCACAGGTCAGAACCAGCAACTCCGCGGTTCCAAGGGCGGCGCCTCCGCTCAGCTCAAGTTCGGTAACGTGACCGAAGTGATGCTCATGACCGAAGCCGGTGGCGGCGCTACGGGTTCTGTGGACTACACCTACTTCAACATGAGCGACAATGGCGAAGCAAGCCCGGTTGGCGGCGGCGAATCCGCACAGAGCAGCACAAGCGGCGACGCTGGTGCCGGTCAGGGTGCTGGCCAAGGTGCCGGTCAGGGTGCTGGCCAAGGCGCTGGCCAGGGCGCTGGCCAGGGCATGGGAGGCTTCGACATGGGCAACTTTGACTGGAGTTCCTTCGGTCAGGGTGGCGGCCAAGGCGGTGGCCAAGGCGGCATGGGCGGCTTCGACATGAGCAACTTTGACTGGAGTTCCTTCGGTCAGGGCGGCGGCATGGGCGGATTTAACTTTGGCGGTGGCCAAGGTGCCGGTCAAGGTGCTGGCCAAGGCGGCAACTCCGACTTCAGCAATTTTGACTGGGGTGGAACAAATACAGGCGCCAACCAAGGTTCTGACACTCCGGCCACAACGACCCCTGTTACAACGAATCCGGTCATCACTCCGGCCGACAATGGTGGCTTTGCAGCCCTCCCCAGCGAAATCAAGGCTGTCAACACCTCCAAGACCTACAAGGTATTCAACTCTACCGGACGTTACCTGGGCACCATCCAAGCCAACGCCGGAACGAGCCTCAGCGACGCCCTCTTCGCCAAGTTTGGCAAAGGCGGCATCTACATGCTGAGAAGTGGCGCCAAGACGGTTACCGTCAAGGTCGCACACTAAACGATTCTTTATACTGACTACTCCTTATAAAGTTGGCATCCCGGGCAACCGGGATGCCTTTCTTTTTGCAAAGGCTTACTATTTAGAAGATTTTCAACACAACAGCAAACCTAAAGCATAGATACAAGAAAGGCCTGCGAGTTTAACGCAGGACCTTTCTAATTTAATTCAAGGCCTCCTTAGAGGCGCCCCCAAGGGGAATTAGTACGTTACGTAGCAAGAGACCTGCATCGAAGCCTTCACGGTAATTTTCGTTCCGGCAGCAGAACCGTCCTTACAACTCTTAGGTGTAATATTCGCGGACCAGTTAATCTTATGTTCCTCGCCGTCGATTTCCAGAATGACGCCATCGCCTTGGGCACCGCAAACCATCTGGCAGTTAACCGCATTGGGAGGATACTGGGCCACTAAAGTCTGCCCGCCGGTAAAGGCCTTGGTGTCGTCCTGAACCGAGTACGGAATGACCACGTCGACCTGTTCCGGATCCACAACGGACACCGATTCGCAAGTATAGTCAAAAACCGTCTTGTCGCTGTTGGTCACCGAGACCGTCGCGCTCACGTTCTTCTTGTGCATTTCGCCGGTAGCCACCATCGTCGCCGAAGTCCCGCTACCCGAGACCTCTGCATCGCTCGACTTCCAGGAGTACCCGGTAATTTCCGCTTCGGATTCGGCGACCACGGTCCAGGTAATGGTTTCGCCTGCATTGACAGAATTCTTCGCCGCCTTGCAGGAGGTCACCGTAATAGGAATACCCTGCACACGCAGAGGATCACATTCAATATCGTTGCCATCGACATTCAAAGATGCCTTGTAGACACCAGACGTTTCGTAGGTCTTGTTCACCTTGTCCATTCCGTTGCCCTTCAAGACCTTTCCATCGTCGAAAGTCCATACAAACGGGGACATGATTTGATCGAACACGTCACCATTCTGGCGATAGAACGCCCAAGTGGCCATTCCGCCCTTTTCTATTTCGGTAGTCATCGGAGCACAGGAGCCGTTCACCACCTTTTTGGCTTCGGCAAGGACTTCTTCGGAGCTGACAGTTTCTGTCGCAGCAGAAGATGCCGGCATCCAGTCTGCATTTGCAGCCGACTGCGGCGTAGGCTTGTTATCATCGCCCGACGGAGAAGAAGATGACGTCCCGGAATCAGAGGGCTTATCGTCCCCCGGCTTATCTTTATCCGGGGTTCCGTTATCGCCACCCTGGCCATCGGACGCTTCTCCAGAAGACGATGAACCTAGCAGGTTCTGGCCGTTTTCAAAACTGACCACCGAATCGTCATCGTCAGTACCAGACGACGACGAGGTGCTACAACTGGAAAAAAAGGGCACAAGCGCAAAAGCACCCGCCACAGCAGGAACAAAAAGTCTATTCAAACGAATCATGATTACAAAAATATATAAAAGGAAGTGCATATTCAGCATAAAAAAAGATTACGTGACAACAAAACGTGATTAAATTGTCTATTTTCTAGGGGAATAGGAAACTATGGTATTGGGAAAACCCAGTTTAGGAGGCTTTATGCCGTTTTTTATTGTATGTATTTTTGCTTTTGTAGTATTCGCTGCGGCAGCGGAACAGGAACAGCCGACTCCCTACGACCTCATCCGGCCCATCTGGCCAATGAAGTGGGACACGGCTGCAACTGACGAAGGTGGCACAGTCGAAAGCTTCAGCAAATACGTACCCGACAAGGAAAAACACAACACGGTCCCCCCAGTCGGCTCCATGCCGCAGGACTTCGTCGCCAACGGTTTTATTCCAGACACCCTGAACCAGGCTTTCCGTGACGCGCAGAACCTCCGCATCGGGCGTATCCGCGTAAACCAGGCCGGTTACCTCCCCGACGATCCGGAAATGCAATTCTACTATGTTTCTGACGGTTCATGCTCCGAAACATTCTCTATCGTCGATCTTAACGGAAACGAAGTCGCTACCGGCGGAACATTCAAGTCATCTGGGCTCAAGACATCGGCACACTGGGAAATCAAGGCGGGCACAGACGCCGCAACCGAAAAAAAAGGCCGCTATTCAGCCACAGCCAACGCTCCCTCCGGTACAGTCTGTATAGGCCACATCGTCCAGTTGGCTGGCAACCTTTCCCTGGAAACCCGCTACCGCATCAAGGTTCTCAAACAGCTTTCTTCTACATTCATCATCAGCCCGCGTGTTTATTCCATGGTGCGCGACGCCTTGATCAAGTTCTACGGCGTCAACCGCAGCGGCAACTCGGAATCTTGGTTCCACAAGCCGAGCCATACCAAAGACGGCGGTGGCCCGGTCGTGAACGACATCGGCGGAGCCGTTGCCGGCGGTGTATCCTTCAAGGAAGGCGACCTGCAGGGCGGTTGGTACGACTGCGGTGACCACCTGAAGGAATCCTATACGCAAGCTTACGCATTCATGGTCTTGGCCGTTGTCGCAGGCGGCAACCCAGACCGTGACGACGACCATTACGCTTACAACCATGGCGAAACCATCAACACAGACGGTATCCCCGACATTCTGCGCGAAGCGAAGCACGGGGCGGATTTCTTCCTGAGGGCCTACCGCGCCGCAAACGGAGTCATCGACAACATGCCCGTTTCTATCGGTAACTTCGGTGCCGACCACAGCTGGTGGGGCCGCCCGGAAAACCAGGACGCACTCCCGACCACGCTCGCTCGCCGCGGCGGCCCGCACGAACGTGACGTGCGCCTGGGCGAACTCAACGCAAACGTTTCAAGTGAAATTGCCGCAGGTCTCGCTATCCTTGGCCGCGAGTACGCCACCTACGACAAGGCGTTCGCGGATTCCTGTAAGATGCTCGCCACAAAGCTCTATGAATTTGCAAAAGACCTCGCCCTCGGCCGCAAGACTTACGCCAACAACAAGTACAAGGGCGACTGGGGAACCCCGGCCTATAGCGGCAGCAACTCCTACCTCGACGACATCAGCGTCGCCGCCATTGCCCTCCATTTCGGCACCTATCCGGATTCCGGCATGAAGTACTTGAACGACGCCGTCGAAGACAAGACCATTGGCGTTGAACAGGAACCCGGCGTGGGATTCTTCCGCGGCGGTTGGTTCGCCGGTTCCCGCGACGGCATGCGCAAGTCCAGTAACACGGACTGGGCCAACGTCCAGACTTACGCCCTCTACGCATTCTACAAACTCCTGCTCAGGGACGAGGCAACAGCCGCCAGTTTCGGCATCAGCAAGGACGATAGGCTCTGGTACGCCGAAAACGTGGCATACATGTTGGCAAACAACGTGTCCGCCCGATCGGGAACGGGCTCTACCGCCATCACTATCCCGCACCCGAGCGATGGTACCCGAACCGTTTCTGCAAGCGACCTTTGGTTCCAAATGCAAACCCAGATGGCCTGGATCTACAACCGCTACCAAGCGGGCAACATTTTTGACGTGTTCGCCTATGCCGACGTGACCAAAGACTTGGAAGGCGTCAGGCTGCCTCAGAAGGGCGTGCAGAACTGGAATTCCGCCAAGATGAAGCAACTCGGCATCAACCAGCTCAACTACCTCTTCGGTGTGAACCCGTGGGATATTTCCTTCTTGATTGGCGTGGGCGACAAGAGCGATAACCACCCGCACCACCGTGCCGCCAACCCCGAAGGCAAGAACATGCCCGGTGCTGGCTACAAGTACAACCCGCCGACCGGCGCTATCTTTGGTGGTGTTCCGCCCGAGGGCAACAACGAATGGATACCGAGTACATTCAGCTGGGAAGACTACTTCAAGTCTGAAACCTGTATCGACGGTACGGCAATGTTCCTCGCCGCAGCGACAACGGCCATCAAGGAAGAAGACCGCAACCGCGCACCGTCCAAGATTAACGTGGAAATCCGCTACGTGGGCTACGATTCGGCCATCGTGAAAATTTCGCAGGATGTCCGTGGCCCTGCCATGATTCTTTACAGCACCAACGAGACGGGCCCGTTCAATGTCGCCGTCAAGGATTCCGTCCCCGGCGTAGCGCACGACATTCACATGACAGGCCTCAAGAACGGCACCACCTACTACTTCAAGGTCGTCGCCATCAACGCACGCAGCGAAGCTTACGCCACCAAGTGGCTCGTGGATAGCACCAGCACCCCGTTCTCGTTCACCACACTCGTAAGCCAACCGGGCCCGGCCGATATCCAGCACGTGAAGGTCTGTAACCTTACCGCCGATAGCGCCGAAATCATGTGGTACACCCCGAACGGCCAGTACGAGTCCAAGATGTACTGGGATACCGTGCAGACCACCTACGACAAGATGCAGTGGAATACCGGCGATACAAACGCCGACGTTTCCGGCATCCCGACAAGTTTCCACTATGTAAAGATTGGCGGGCTCGAAGAAAAGACCACATATTATTATTGTGTCGAAAGCAACGGAGTCCGCAGGTGCAACAACGACAAGAACCAGCCCCTCAAGTTTACGACTCCGGTACGGCGCTACAACTTCGACGTGAGCGTTTACCAGTACGAATTCACTGGCTTGGACTTCTTGAACTTGAACCTCGTCAACAACGAAGACAAACCCTTCAGCGACCTGACACTGCGCTTCTACGTCACCGCAAGGCCCGAAGAAATCGAGGCTGTACCGGGCGAGAACAACCTACCGGGCACCTGCCCGCTGCTCGTCGACGAAGATATCTGCCAAGCTTACGACGAAGCCGGTTTCAACAGACCCTGCGTCAACAAGAACGGGCAGAGCGTTGATGACTCCCTGCGCTACTACCTGAGACACGCAGTCCCCGTCAAGCTAGAAGACACCTACGACCCCGCGACAGGAACATACGACTGGTACATTCCTATTCCGCTTGGCGGTACCACGATCAAGTCGTCTTCGCGTATGCGTATCGACATCGGCGTCTCGTCGGGTATCTACCAGAACGGAATTTGCGAAACGCTCCGTACCCCAGCCAAGAAGCGCCTTTCTGCTACTTCCGGGGACTGGTCCTGGTCGCCCCACAAGCGTGACGAAGACGGAGCCGACTATGACGGCGTCCCGGTCTGGGACAAGAACCAGGGCGATTATGAACAAGCGCCGGTCAACCCCTACATCGTTGTTTACCGCAAGGATGAATTCATCTCCGGCTTCAGCCCGTCTTACCAGGAAATGGTGACGAAGAAGGCCGACTACAAGATGACGGTCGCCTACAACCCGCCGTTCAACGTATCCAACGGATCCTACATCAAGATCGACTCCTCCACCAGCACGATGCACGTCCGCGGTACGGCGCTCATCACCGAAAGCGGCTACGTGACCGACATCTGGGTCAACGGCGTGGCACTCACTCCGGAGCAGTTGAAGAATGCGGCCATATATAACTACGAAACGGGCAAGTACGACCTCGACATCCCGGTGAAGCTGACCATCGGAACGAACAAGGTAGACATCACCGTGTTCGCCGGCCCGAACCCGGAATGCCAGGAATGCCAGGAGAACGGTGGCTGTGCGTTCAACAACCGCACCTACTACGTCCAGTTCAGCAAGGGCGACCGCACCGCAGGCAAGCTCCAGCTCGTCCGCGAAGACGGAAGCTCCGTCACCAGCCCGGTGACCGACAACCCGTTGAAGTTCAAGATTATCGTAAGCGACAAGGACAACGCGAAGAACTCCACCGTGAGCGTCTCGTTGCACAACTCCAGAACCGGCGAATCCTCGAGCATCACATTGAAAAGGACAAACGAAGCGCTCGGCTATTTCGAAAGCGATTGGCTCTCCGCTATAAAGCAAGAAGAAGCGAGCATCCCGAATGTCGCCTTGCTGGGCGGAGACACCGTCACGGTCATCTACATTGACGCCGGAGACGATGAAGACTCCACGGCACAATACTTCTATGCAAAGCCAACGACCCCGATTCCGCTGCTTGCGCAGCTGGTTGACACGGACTGCAATTCCGCCGCTGATGTCATCAACATGACCTTCACCGGAAGCAAGTTCGACAACGACAAGGTCAAGCTGGACAGCGTTGTCATCACCTTAGACGACCAAGCCGCCAGCACGTTCACAGCCAAGCCCACGGCAGCCGTTATCGGCGACGAAGTCCAGATCTCTCTAGGCGATGCACTCCCTGCCATTGCTGACCCGAGCGGAAAGGTTACCATCTACATGACCGAAACGGGTTCCGTCAAGACATCCGACATCCAGATTACCGACGGAGTCGCACCGATGCTTACGAGCGTGACCATCCTGGAAAACGAAAACCACATGTACACGCAGGATACGCTCAAGGTTATTTTCTCCGAACCGGTCAACCTGGCCTCTAAAACAGTCTGGCCATTCCGCATCACAGACGGTGCCGCCGAGATTCCGCAAGAGACCATCGTTGTTCGCGGAGCCACGACGACAGATAACGGCAAGAGCTGGCAATATGTCATCGAAGGCAACAACGAAGGCAAATTTATCAAACAAGGTTTCAAGGCCGAAATAGCGTCCGGTTTCAACGTCACTGACCAAATCGGCAACGCACTTTCTACCTGTAACGGCCCTGCCACCATCGTGGAATCGGTCCGCCCGGTACCGGCCCGTTACGCCTCGATTACCGACGTCACCGGAGACGGACAGCCCGACGAAATTTATATCGAGTTCGCCAAGGTTCTCCGCGAAAAAGACATGTTCGACACCATCGACGTCTACTGGGGCAATCCCGACATCTACAAGGCATTCGCCAAGCCGCAAGGTGGATGGGCGCTCGATACGTTGCTGGGCGACATCGTCGAAAAGACATCCTACGTAGTCGACCCCGATTCCTCCAAGGGTACTTGGTCTACAAAGGAAAAGTCCTTCTGCGAAACAGTCAACGTCCCGGATACAATCTACAAGACGGTCGAGACCATCGACTCCACGACTGGCGAAACGGTCACGCATAAGGAAATCCAGTCTATCGGTCAAAAGACCGTGCAAGACATGAGCACCTGTAAGACGACGATCGACTCCACCTTTATCCCGGCGACAACCGAAGTCAAGGAACAGGTACAAAGCCAGTACTCCATCATCCGCATCCAGGTCCCCGAAGGAACATTCAAGAATGCGACCTACGGCAGCCGCAACGGAAACGGTTTGATTCTCCCGAGACAAGGCCCGCTGGGCGGATTCTTCGACGACAACACGGCTCCGCTCTCCGACAAGTGCCCGCCCATCATCTTGAAGGCTTCTTGGAAGGGTATCGACATGAAGGAAGACGGCCAGACAGACCTGTTGACACTCACCATGTCTGAACCGCTGGACACTATGCCAGAACAACCCTACCTCATCGAAAGGAAACGCGACGACAAGGCGGGAGTCTACATCGAAAAGGTTCACCTCAACCGAATCGAGCACCAGCCGAACTCGACAACGTTCATCTACTACTACAACGATGACGACAACCAGACGACAACAGTCCACATCGGTGACTACGTAAGGCTCGTACCAGAAAACAGCATGAGCTTCTACAAGGATGCCGCAGGCCTGTTCGCCGGCGAAGAAACACCCTGGGTTCCGGTGGTCGGTGTCGTGAGCAACGTGAAGATCAAGGTGTCCATGCCGGAACATCTCGTCACAGGCAAAAAGGAATTCGCCTACAACGGGGCAGTCCTAACCAAAGACCAGTCGTTCAGGCTCTCTGTCAAGAACAAGAGCGATGCCGAAATCATCATTGCCGAAGGCAACAGCAAGCTCCATTCCGTTTCGTCGCTCCCGATCAACAATTATGTCCACGGTGGCCCTGTATTCCAGATAGACCTTACATTGCCGCAAGTCCTCGAAAACACCATTTCTGGAGAGGCAAAGCGTGAATACAAGATCAATCTGGAAATCGACTTATTCACCAATCTGGGCGCATTCGTCAACAAGGTAACGTACAACTTCGACCTTAACGATTTGAAGGAATACATCAGCGCAAACAGCACAATGACCATGTACTTGGAATGGTGCTCGATCGACGGTTCTCCGGCAAGCAACAAGGGCAAGAAAATTGGCACGGGTGCCTATATCGCCCGCTACGACATCACGGCGAAGGGTGCCTACAAGGCAAAGCAGCCGGATGATGGCGACAAGACATCGGCCAAGAAGAAGAACGAGACCGGGACCATTTCGTTCGGGTTCCGTCGCGAGCCGAAGAAATAAGCGCTATCAAAAATTTTCATAAAGAAAGGGCTCCAATGGGCCCTTTTCTTTTTTTTGTACATCTCGTCCAATTCCATCCTCAAGTCTACAATTTTCTTACATGCGATTTTTTCAAAAAATCTTTTGACAAAAAAGAGTGATTTGAATTTTCTGTTTTTGCAACTTTGAATATAGGGAACAGACAGGGAACAGTTTATGATACCGGCGCTTTCTCCCCTCCTTTTTTAAACATAGTTTATAGGTGATTAGGGGTAAACTTGTTCAAGGGAGCCGCAAGGCCCTTGTTCTTGGTATAAGGAGGCATCGTGATTATCAGATCATCGATTACATCGTTTCTGTTTGCGGCCACTGCTTTACTTGCGGCAGGGCAAGAACAGCCGACACCATACGATTTAATAAGGCCCGTTTGGCCTCTCACATGGGACGAATCCGTTTTCGATAATTTTGATACAACGGTCACCTCCAAAAAAAACATGGTCCCCAAGGAGCGCACCCCAGACACTTACAAGCCGAACGCATTCATTATCGATACAGTGAACCAGGCATATCGAGATGCCATGAATGTCCAAATTTCCCCCATTCGCGTGAACCAGTCGGGATATTTGGAAAGCGACCCAGAACGGCAATTTTACTATGTAGGCGACGAAACTTCTTTTGAAATCGTCGACATCGACGGCAAATCATTCTCTCCGGCCATCACGGGAACCTTGGTCGCTTCTGGGCAAAAAACATCTTCGAAATGGCATATCAACGCAGGGACAAATGCCGCAACTGGCGACCAGTGGCGTTATTCCGTCACAGCAACAGGCCCCTCGGGCAACTTGATGATAGGAAACATTCCCCAAGGAGTCCCTACGGACACTCGCTTGCGCATCAAAGTCGGGAAAAATATTTCGAGCACGTTCATTGTCAGCGAACGCGTTTATTCCATGGTTAGGGATGCCTCGCTCAAGTTCTACGGAATCAACCGCAGCGGAAACAGCGAATCCTGGTTTCACGAGGCTAGCCATACCAAAGATGGCGGCGGCCCCCTCGTCCAAGGGCCCATAGACGTGAGATCCCCTTTCGATGCGAGCCAAGCCGGAACTCTGCAAGGCGGGTATTACGATTGTGGAGACCACCTGAAAGAATCCCAGACGCAAATGTACGCCTTTATGGTCACCGCCTTGATTGCCGCGACCAACCCCAATGCCGACGAAGACCATTACGACTACAACCATAAAGAAACAATTAACAAAGACGGCATTCCGGACATCCTCAGAGAGGCCAAACACGGCGCCGACTTTGTCCTCCGTTCCTTCGTCCGCGCAAAGGGAGTCATCGACGACATGGCCCTTTCGATAGGGAACAGCGGTACAGACCATGCCTGGTGGGGGCGCCCTGAAGACCAGGACAACATTCCCGTTGACGGCTCCACCGCGGCAACCGACCGCGGGGGCCCCGGTTCAAGGCCAGTCCGTCAAGGCGAAATCGGTGCGAATGTCGGTGGCGAAACCGCTGCAGGCCTCGCCATGCTCAGCAAGATGTACGCCGAATACGACCCTAAATTTGCAGACAGTTGCTTGATGGTCGCCGAAAAAATGTACGACTTCGCAAAGTCACTCATCCAAGGCAAAAACACCTACGACGGTGGGAAACCCTTCGTCCACAACGGTCTGCTGGCAATTTCATCCCCCGCCTACCAAGGGAACCAGAGTTATATCGACGACATTGCCCTCGCCTCCGTGGCGCTCCTCTACGCGACCGGGAAAAAGGAATATGCCGACGACATGATACGCACCCGAGACATGTTCGACGGGCAGCAATTCGGCGACGGCCCCTGTTTTTTCCAAGGTGGCTGGTTCGTCACCAGTGACAAGGGATTTTTCAAGAACGTAACGAACACAAGCTGGGCAAACACCTATTCCCATGCTCTTTATGCACTATATAAACTCATCCTTAGCGACAAGGACAAAGCTTTGAAGGAATACGGCCTCACCGAAGAGGAATGGTTAAACGCCATAGAGGACTGCATCGCTAACATGATTGCAAATATTAGCGACATGAGCAAATACATCGGCATTCCCGAAACACTTATATTCCCGACAGTGCCAAATATATGGAAACAAAGCCAGATCACTTATGACAACCTCTGGTTCATGACATTGACCGACCAGAACTGGATTTACAACCGCTACCTTGCCGGAAACATCTTCGATATACTCGCTTATGCAGACATCACCTCGGACATCGAGAAAAAAGGGATTTCTCTCCCGATTATGGGAACACCAGACTGGAAAGCCGCCGAAGCAAAACAGTTCGCCATCAACCAGTTGAACTACCTGCTCGGAGTCAATCCTTGGGACGTATCTTTTGTCATGGGTATCGGCGACAAGAACGACGCCCACCCGCACCACCGCGCAGCAAACCCCGAAGGTAAAAATGTACCAGGAGGCACCCCCTACAAGTACAAGCCGCCCGTAGGAGGCCTTTACGGAGCCGCCCCTCCACTTGGCGGAGACTTAGGCGACGGAGTCTTGGGACTCCCCGATAACTTGAGCTGGGAATATTACCAGATGTCCGAAATCTGCATCGATGCCACGGCATCGTTCCTAAGCGCAGTAAGCCTTGCTTCCAAAAAAATTGACAAGACTATCGCACCGGACATCAGCGTGGAAATTCGCCACGTGAGCGTAGATTCCGCCATAGTCGTCGTCAAGCTGAGCCAACGCGGGACAGTCGATATCATGTACAGTAAAGAAGACAACTCCTTTACAGAAAAAGCCTCTTCGGCCAGTGCGGGAGTTTTCCACCAAATCGTCTTGAAAAACCTGACTCCGGGAACCTTGTACAACTTCTATGTAAAAGGGTACAATGCCTACAAGCCGACAAACAGCAAAGACAAATACATGGTGGACAGCACAAAAACGCCCTACAGCTTTACAACGCTCAACATGCTCGAAGCAGCCGACATACAGAACATAACGGTCTGCAATGTCAGTGCCGACAGCGCCGAAATCATGTGGTACACCCCGAATGGCGAATACGAATCCAAAGTCTATTGGGACGTGGCACCACATAACAACGCCTCGGAATACGCATACAACACCGGGAACGGCAATGCCGATGTTTCTGGCATCCCCACTAATTTCCATTACGTAAAAATCGGCGGGCTCAAGGAAAAGACCACCTACTACTACATGGTCGAAAGCAACGGGAAACAAGTCAACACAAACAGCGAAACCAATACGCCTCTAAAATTCACGACGCCGGTCACGCAGTACAATTTCAGCGTGAAAACGCTCCAGTACGAATGGGACAAGAAACCGGCTATCAACATAAACATCGTCAACAACGAATCCAGAGCATTTGACAGCCTCACCATACGCATGTACATGCGCGGCGACGACGACCTCTACGACGACGTGGCCATCCGTACCGACATTTGCCAAGCCTACGACGAGGCCGGATTCAACAAAGCGTGCGACGCATCCACTCTCGCCGTACTCAATGAAGGGTTCCGCCATGTGCGCCCTGTAAAAATCGAGGACACTTACGACGCCGAAAGCAAAACGTGGCAATGGTACTATCCCATTCCCCTTGGCTCCACCGTCATCAAAAGTTCCAGCCGGTTCCGTATCGATGTCTTGTTCGTCGCTAGAATCCGTTCCCCAGGGCAAGACGACCCGCTTGATACTCCGCCCCAGAACAAGAGATTGTACTGCCGCTCTGGAAACACTTGGCACTGGGTAACCAATATCCAAGCCACAGAAACAATAGACAAAAATCCGGGCGATTGGAGCTGGATGCCCCATTCCACGGACAATGCCGAAGATATCGATTACCCCGGCATGCCCTGCGAAGATAAAAACGTCGGAGACGTCGATTTCGACGCAGCCCCCGTCAATCCCTATGTTTCCGTATATCGCAAAGACGAATTCGTGTGGGGTTTCAGCCCTTCCAAATCCGAGATGAACACAAAACGTGCCGATTACAAGCTCGACATCACCTTGGATCCGCCTTTCAACGTCTCGAACGGTTCCTATATCGAACTCGATCAAACAAGCAGCACCGTTTACGTAACAGGGCACGCCCACATCACCGAAGGCGGCTATATCACGAAAATATGGGCAAACGGTCAACTTGTAACGGGAACGTCGACCATCTTTGGCAACGAAAAGCTCATTTTCGACGACAAGGGCACATCGGTCGTCGCCCAGTACAACCTTGCCACCGGCCTGTGGGATCTCAAGATTCCTGTGAAGATGGGCGTAGGCAGCAACAAGGTGGACATCACCGTATTTGCAGGGCCAGACCCCTCTTGCGAAGAATGCCAGGAAAATGGCGGATGCGCATTCGAAAACCGCAACTACTACGTTCACTTTACGCGAGGGAATCTGACTCCGTCGGCGCTCACAATAAAAGACAAGGACGGAAACCCCATCGTAAGCCCGGCAACCCCAGGTTCCACGCAGTTCAACATCTTTGTCAGGGACTTAGACAAGGCCAAATATACCGAGCCCCTCACCGTATTGGTCATCAATTCCAAAAAATCCGACACGCTCGTGGTCGAATTGCAGCCCGACCCAAGTACCCCCGGGAATTTCCATAGCGCAAACTTGATTTCTGCCGTTAGCAAATCAAAGGAATCGCACGGGAAAGATGAAATTTCATTCTTCCCGGGAGACACAATCCAAGTCATCTACATTGACCCCGATGACGAAGAAGACATATCCAAGCAAATGTTCTTCGCCGAAAGCCACGACCCGGCCCCACAAACGGTGCTAGCACAAGACACCGACTGCGACGGCGTTACAGACCAGTTGAGCATCAAATTCAGCAACGCCTTCAACGAAGATTACAGCCTTGATTCTATCCGGCTGTTCTTGGACGGAATGCCCGATACAGTAAATGTCGCTCTAGACAACATAGACTATCTAGGACACGACGAAGTCATTCTCCCCCTCACAGGCATAGGGGTGCCCGTCACGCCCTCTCCATCGGGCAAAGCGACTATAGTCATTTCGAACAACGGCACGGCGACCCATCAAAGCATCAAAGTAACCGACGGGATTCCGCCGACACTCATGAGTGTGACACTCCTCGAAAATCCGAACCACGAATCGGAACAAGACACCCTCATGGTGGCCTTCTCCGAACCGGTCATCCTCACCGACGAGACGACATTCCCCATCGCAACCGATGGAGCCCCAGGAACAATCACGCTTGTAACCAAGCCAACCACGGCAAACGACGGACTCAGTTGGCTCTACGTCGTCGTCGGCAACACCGAAGGCAAAGTCATCCCGGTCAAGGGCATGGCAACGATTGCGCAAAACGCCCTGATTACAGACAAGGCATTGAACCGCCTTATCCCTGGCGGTGGTTGCAATCCCAGCGTGACAATTGTCGAGACTCCGAAACCAGTACCGGTAACACTTGCCGAAATGAGAGACCTCGAAGGCGACGGCTACCCCGACGAACTCTACATCCGGTTCCAGAAACACCTACGCCCGATAGACATGCTAGACAGTTTTGTCGTAGACTGGGGACGCCCTTCCATCATCAAGAGTTTTATCACGAAATTCGATTCTTCTAAAGGTTCTATAAAACCCACAGACGACTTCTGGACTATCAAGGATTCTACGACATCAACAGGCACAATTTCTATTGTCAACATCCACATTCCCTCATCGATGAGTTATCCGCTTGGAACAACATCCGGTGCGAACGGGAACGAAAGCGGCTACTATGGCTCCATCACACCCCGCTTAGGGCCAAAGGGTGGATTCTTCGACAAGGACTACCCCGTTGTTGACGCATGCCCGCCCATAATTCTCCGGGCACGAAAAGAAATGAAAAAAGACATGAGCATTCTTACGGTTACTTATTCCGAACCATTAACAGACCTCAACGTAGAAACGCTCCACTATATTGAACGCAAACGCGGATCCAAAGCGGACGTCTACCCCGCCCCTCAAAATGTAACTCCAGGCGACAGCAAGGCCACATTCTTCTATAACGAATCGAGCGACGATGGTGTCAATGTAGGCGATTTCATCCGCTTCGACATAAACGCCGCAACATCCCGCTACAAAGACAAAGCCGGGAACTACCCCACCCGATACAACCCTTGGGTAAAGGTCATTGGGGATGCTTCCGAAAAAACGCGCTTCTCGGTTGCCATGGTACAGCCGGTTGCCCAAACAAAGAAAGGGATACCACTGTACACACCCGAAACGCAACCTGCGCATAACGATATTTTCCGCCTCACGGTGCTCAATGCAGACAACACGGAATCTATAGTCAATCTGAACAACAATACGATAGGCATGCGCCTTGGCGCAGAATATGTTCATGGAGGGCCGCTGTTCCTTATCAAGGTCTTCGTTCCGGCTGCCCAAACAGGAGGCAATAAACAAAAATACCTTTACGACATAAAGCTTTCTGTCGATGCGCACATCTACGACAATATCGGGCAATACATCGCCCAAAAGAAATTCAATATAGACTTCGGGGAAAATCCGGCCTGGCGCGAAGCCATTGCCGAAGACGGAACTCTGTACCTGAATTTAGAGTGGCTCGTACACAACGAGGTCGCCCCCCGTTCCGAAAAAGGAAAATTCCTCGGCACGGGTGCATACATCGCCAAGTTCGACTTCAACGCTACACAAACATGCACCGAAGATACCGAAGGAGATGGCGAAATTCAATGCAAAATCGGGGCCAAAGAAAAGACCAGTGACGAGGCTACAAAAACATTCGGATTTAAACGCGTAAAATAGTATAAAAGCAATTTTTTTGGAGGTTCGCCCTATTTTATTTCACAAGAAAAAAAGGTATATTTCCCATCAGGAAGGGGATCAAGTTGCCTACGCAACTTGATTCTTTTGTGTTCCATCAAACTATACATATCGACTTATGAAACATTTATTTGCCATAGCCTTTCTGCTTTGTCTCTTTGTTTCGCAAACCATTTCAGCAGAAGCTCTTCCAAACATCGACCGCACTTGCAAAAATTGCGAGCGTCGTTATCTTGATTCCCTGAACGTCTACAACAGGCGCCCGATTCGCTTGAACCAGGCCGGTTTCCGTCCGCAAGACTACAAGTACGCCTACGTGGCCGATTTTCCCGTCGGGACCAAGTTCTCCGTTATCGACGCGAACAGCGGCACCGAGGCCTTCAGCGGAGTTACAACGAACATCGGCCAGGCCGTCAAGCCAAACATCTGGATTAACGGAGCGTTCAAATCCACGGCCAGCATCTACGAGTTCGGATCGCAGGATTCCATAAGCAACAAAACCGAGCTTCTTACCCGCGCGGAATTCACGCAACTTTCCAAGCAAGGCGAATATTTCCTTGTCATCAACAAGGACACTTCCGCCACGTTCCATATCCATCCGAATATCTACAACGCCATTCTCGAAAATGCGCTCCAGTTCTTTGGAGTGCAGCGTTGCGGTGACACAAAATCGCATTTTCACGGTCCCTGCCACTTGAAAGACGGCTCGGCTGTCGGACATGACCTGAGCGGAGGCTGGCACGACTGCGGTGACCACTTCAAGGTTTCCGAGACCCTGGGATACACGGCCTACGTGCTCTCGATGGTCTACCTCGTCTATGAGGACAAAGCCGAAGATCGCTATGGCGAATCTTATGCCGACACCGTATTCACCGATGGCATCCCCGACATTCTTTACGAAGCGAAAATCGGTACGGACTACCTGCTCAAGCTCTACAAAGCCTCCAAGGAAGACGGCCTGATCGACAAGGGCGACATGTACCACTCTGTCGGCGTTGGCACCGAAGACCACCAATACTGGGACCTTCCCGAACGCCAGGAAAAGCAGTCTTTCGAAAAGGGCGGCCCCGACCGTGAAGTCGCAAGGGGCATCGGCACCAACACGGCAGGCATCTTCGCCGCAGCCATGGCAAACGTCGCCAAGGGTTTCGAAATTCTGAAACCGGATTACCATGATGAACTTCTGGAAGCTGCAAAGGATATTTATGCCAAAATCGTCGCTCCCACCTTCTTGAACGGGAACGGATGTTCTGTCGGTGGAGGCAAGTCCACCGATGGGCTCAAGGGTTTTTACCCTGGTGCTGGCGTCTGCTTTGACGACGCCGCTGCTGCGGCACTCGCCCTTTGGTATGCAACCGGTGAATCCAAATACGCCGATGACCTATTCAGGGATACCAAAATCAACAACAACAAAAACGCAGTTGACAACCTGGAATACTTCAAGTCCGGCTACCTCGGCAACAATTATGGATTCCACCCTGGTGGATGGGCGACCGACTACGAGAACGTCCATGCCTATGTATTGTTCGCGCTACAAAAACTGATTCTCAGTAAAGAAGATGTCGCCCGTTCGCTCGGGCTGTCCGACATCGAAAGGGACTCCCTCTCCATGCGTGTCATGGCTTCGTTCCGCAAGCTCATCAATGACAGCACCAACGATGGCGATTCCCTAGTGCTCACAAACCCGGGCATTCCGCAGGGCACACCACACGAAGGAGCTACCAAACTACACGTAATCACCCCCTATAACCTTGTCTGGACTTCCTTTGACTGGGGTGTCATCCGCTACAACCTCGGTACGGCAAACGCAATATTCCTGATGTACGAGTTGACCGGCGACGAACGCTACCTCCGCGTCGCCCTCGACAACATGTACTATGCACTTGGCGCAAACCCGTGGGACATCTCGTTCCTGCTCGGTGCCGGCGAAAAGAACCCCCAGCACCCGCATAACCGCGCCGCCAACCCGGACGGCTACAACGCCGGTGGCATGCCCTACGAATACAAGTGCCCCAAGGGCGCACTCATGGGCGGCAGGGCCCCCAACCTCACCTTAATCGAGGACTGGGAAAAGTACACCTCCACCGAAACTTGCGTCGACTTCTCGGCACAGTTCTTGTTCCCGGCACAGAGCCTCGCGAACACGCTGCCCCCCGACAACGAAGGTCCGTTGTTCAGCAACATCATAGGCACTCCGATTTCGGAAACGGAGGCCATCATCAGCTGGAACACTAACGAAGTAGCCCTAACGACAGTCTTCTACGCACTACAGCCCAACAGCACCGAACTCATGGGCGAGCAACAGACCGAGCCGACCAAGGACGGCAGCCTGACACTGAAAGACCTTACGCCTGGGGCCACGTACTATTTCTACTTGGAAGGCGTTGACACCAAACGAAACCCGGCCAAGGACGACAACCATGGTCAATGGTACAGCTTCACGATGACTCTTGAACCCATCACCATTAGCGGCGTGACCATTTGCCAAGTAGACCACCGCAGCGCCAAGATTTACTGGTGGAGCAGCAGCCGCGCCAACGGCGTCGTCAACTACGGAACGTCATCCGGTTCCCCCACGGAATCGCAGGTGGCATCAGGCGGAGCCGTACTCTTCCACGAAGCTGAACTGACCGGTCTCAAGTCCGGGACAACCTACTACTTCACCGTTTCTTCGGGAGCCACGAAATCCACTGAATATTCCTTCACGACCGAGGCACACAACGTCTATGCGGACCTCGACATTATCATTAAGCCTTCTTCGTACCAAACTCCATGTAACAACTGGAAAGATTGCCAGCAGTTCATCATCTCCATCACGAATAACGACACAATTCCCTTCGAAGATTTCGAGATGCGTTTCTACGTCAATCAAGATTCGCTTACCCCTGTCACCTATATCGCGCAGAAATATGGTGGTGGCGGTATAGTCAATGGGTCATCAAGCATCTCCTATGACAAGCCCCAATCTGACGGAATGGGCGGATACTACTTGCCTATCAAGGTCAATGGCCAACTGGAAGTCTCTGGAAGAATTGTATTCCAGCTGAAGCTGACCACAACAAATTTCGGGGAACTTGAGGGTTCCTGGTCGCTACGTGCACATACCGATCCCACCGACCCGGTCTACTTCAAGGGTGTCGATTTGAAACAAGGTCCAGCGTTTGTCGAAAACGAAAGCGAATTCATCGAAAGAGACATTTCCGGACAAAAAGTTGCCGCATTTGTCAAAGACCCATACATTGCGGTCTATTACCACGGCAAACACATCTACGGCTATGGTCCGAACGACAACGACGACGGGCCGCAAGTCCGCAGGAATGTCAAGCTGGCATTCGACCAACCGTTTGTCACACCTTATGTTTCCATCGAAAAGGATGACCCGTTCACAACATACTCGGCAACCGCCCGAGTCTCGCCCACCGGTCTCCTCGACGATGTCGAAAAGAACGGCGAATCCATCAGCATCGTGCCCCTCGTCATGGGCAGGACCGATGCGGTCGCGTTCCAAATCGACACGACCCTCGCCTATGGCAACAACTATATCGAATGGGTCGCCTGGCATAACCACTTCGCCAACAAGAACAACACGAACAAGTACGACTGCGCCTGCGATGTCGTGAGGAGCAACGTCGAAATCGACACCATCACGGAACCGCCCGAGCAGCGCTACCTGGAATTCAACCTTGACACGATCAACGTCTACACAGGCCGTTTTGCCGAAGTCCACCTGGTTCTCAAGGACAGCCTCAAGCAGCAAATGTCTTCCGAGAACATGTCTGTCATGTTGACCTCCGACAACCCGCTTGTCCAGTTCTTCACCAGCACGACAGCCACTATCCCGACAACGACTATCGACATCGTGAACGGCGAAGCCGTATTCTACGTGAAAGCGGATTCCGCCCTCACGGCACCGATCCACGCCATGGCCAACTCGACCAAATTTGTCGCTTACGAAAACGCAAAGGCAATCCTTATCGTCGAAGACCTTCCGCCATGGCCAATCATCACTGTAGCAAAGATGATCGACCGCAACTGCGACAACGTTCCCGACGCCATGGCCATCACGCTTTCGAACGCCTACATGGAAAACACTAAATTCTCCATGATCCGGTTCACCTACGGCAGCGACACGCTGACTTCGGACAAGGTGGAAAGCCTGAACGGGACTGAACTCGTCGTCAATATCGACCTCAAGGACACCCGTGCCAACACGGCACCGAGTGGCAGCATCACATTGGTCAGCACCGTCGAAGGCAGCCCCAAGGAATCCAACGACTTCTATGGCGACGGCATTTCTCCGACTCTCCTGTCTGTATCTGTACTGGAACGCCTCGACACGGCAACGGCGGACCGCGTTTACCTGCAGTTCAGCGAGCCCATCTCGGTCCCCAGCCTGGAATGGCCGCTACAGCTCTATAACGGCAACAACCCCGTGCCAACACCAATCAACGTGTCTAACGCAAGGATTTACAACGATTCTCTGAACGTCTGGGAATTCACCGTAAGCTTTGCCCAAGATGGTTCTTCCATCGTCAAGGAAGGCATGGGCGGGCAACTCCTGCTCACCAGCTCCATCATAGACAAAGCGGGTAACGGAGTGGGAACCTGCAAACAGCCCATCCACACCATCACGCTCAAGATTCTCCCCGTCCCGATGACATACGCCTACATTGGCGACAAGAACGAAGACGGCCTCGCCGAATACGTAGAAGCCACCTTCGCCTCGCCTGTAGACGACCGCCACAAACCCGACAGCATTTCCATTGAATTCGGCAGCGCCTACCCCGAAACTCTATGGACTTCGAGCTACACCTTCAGCGACGACCGCAAGACCGCTATACTGAATCTGAAGGAGCCGTTCCGCTTGGGTAACACCAATGGCAACTACTCGGGCGCCTACAACGGCAAGGAACTGGTTGGAGCCGGGCTTGTCATGCAGCACCTCGGTTCGGGTGCTGCCTACGAAACAAACAACGTCATCGCCGAAGACAAGGTGGGCCCCGTCTTTACGTCGGCCATCATCAAATCCACATCCGAATTCGAAAAGCTCAACATCTACGTAAGTGAACCGCTGGCCATCGCAGACACCGCATACAAACTATACCTGCGCGAACGTGGCGAAGCGAGCGTCTTCTCGTATGACCTGATGCGTTGGAACCTCGCCAAGCAGAATGCTGCGCTTGACGTATACTTCTCCAACGAATCGGAAAAAGCGGTCATAGAAGGCGACCGAATTCGCCTCGCACCGCTCAATGAAGGCGCATTCATGGACAAGAGCGGGAACAGGCCCGTGACAGGGAACCCCTGGGTCACCATCTCTGGCGACGGCAAGCCCAAAGTCAAGTACAATGTCAACCTGCAGAGCCCGGTCGTTACTATCGATCCCAAGAAAGTTTCGCCGCCGGTCCCCGGAAACTCGGATTTCCGCATATATGTCTACAACCCGACCACGCACAAACTTGACGCCATCCAAAACGGCAAGGTCGTCGCCTCCATCGATACGACAGTCACGCCGCTGCAAGGCGCCATCTGGACTATCGACATGACAATCCCGAGAGGGGCCGCCTTCGACGAAGCTCCTGCTTGGGACACGATGTCCGTCAAGTACAGGATTCCCATCTACACCAACCTCGGTTCCTTCGTGAACATCATCGAAGGTGGCTACCAAATCACCCCAAATACGTACCTCTCTTCGGATAACAAGGTCACGATCTTCGTGGAATGGGCAACCCTCGACGGCAAGGGAGTCCGTTCGCAAAAGGGCCGCATTGCCGGCACGGGAGCTTACATCTACAAGCTTGAAATCGAGAACCGTTTCACGCCCAACCAGAACACGGACGAGGAAACGCAGAAACGCTTCAAGTTCAAGAGCAGCTACGAAAAGACCAAGAAATTCGGCTTAAAGCGCATAAAATAAAAGAACCCTGTATTTTTTCCCAAAAGAGCTCGCCGTGTGCGAGCTTTTTTTTTAGTTTTCATTACAAGCATGCACGAGGTCTTGTACTCCCATTCGCCATACATCATAGCGCTGTCCGCAATAGCGCTAGTCCTGTCCCTTGGCTTCAAGAAATTGCTTTGGAAAGAGACCTATGCGAAAAAGCTTCCCGAACCCATCTTGAAGTTCATCCATATCAACATCGTATGGAACCTCTGCGCTCTCACGGGTTCTCTATTCCTCTTTCAGCCGCAGACTTCAACAATCAAGCTCGGCCTGTTCACCATCCAGGCCCTAGCCTGGGTGCAGACCGGAACGACAATCTATAGAATTGGCAAACTGGATTCAGATTCCTCGGAATCAAAATTTTCAAAGGTTTGGAACACGGTTGCCATTTGCGCTGTTCTGCTCGTTTCCATATTCGCCCTCTTCGACATCCGCATACTCACCGAGTTCCGCGTCATGGGGCTCTATCCCCTGAAAAACTACCCTATCGCCATCATTTTCTCGACGTTTTTCATTTTATTTGTTGTCCCGCCCATCATCGCGACGATGTACCAGCTGTTCAAGAGGTGCATGCAATCAAGCAGTACGAACATGGTGAAGGTCAACACAAAAATTTTGGCATGTTTCATCACGATATTCCTCATCGCCTATTCGTTCGACTTCATCCTGCCCATTATACAGACGACCTCGTTCAAGCCCGACAAGATGCACTTCCTTTTCTGGAACCAGTGCTGCTGCATACTCATCGCCTTCCTCGCTATTCAATATTTCACATCCATCACGTACAAGAACAAAAGTTCCTACTGGCTGCTCACCAGAATTATCAACCAGATCAACGACGGCATCATCTGCTACCATTCAGATGGACGCATCAAGTCTGCCAACCCGATTGCACTGCAGATGTTCCAGACGACCATCGACGAGTTGCAAACAAAATACATCCAGGAAATTTTCTCGAAGAACCTGGAGTTTTTCCGCGAATCCCATTACAAGAGCCAAAAAATTTCCATCAAGAACGAAATCCACAAGTTCGACATAAAGATTTACCAGAGCCACCTGAACATGCTCTCCAGCGAGTTCGTGATCCAGTTCAGCGACCTCACGAACACGCTATACTACCAACAGCGCATCAAAGACCTGAACGAGCAGTACGTAGAATACAAGCAAGACCTCATCCGTTACCAAGACCGCTTGAACATTTCCGAAAAGCGCTCCGACGAGAACAGGAACTTCTTGTTCACCTTGATTAACGCCCTGCCCTTCCAGTTCTGGTCCAAGAACGAACAGGGTGTCTACGTGATGCAGAATCAGAAAGATATCGCAAACCGCGGAAACAAGTCTTCTTCGTTCGACGAAGCATCGCAAATCACAGAATACGAAATCGAAGCGCGCACCAAAGGCGTCTCAAAATCGTTCATTTCTTACGAGACGGTAAGCGGAAGAATCATCACCCAAGACGAAGCAAACGTCCTTTTCCGCGAAGGAAAGGAAGTTTTCATATTCGACAACCTCTTCATCCCGATTGTCACGGAGTCGGCGCCCTACAAGGTCATCGGCCTGAAAATCGACATGACCGAGCAGCGCAAACTCGAAAAAGAACGTGACATGCTGCGCGAGCAAAAATACATCCACTCCCGCCTCGAAGAATTGGGAACCTTGTGCGGAGCCTTCGCACACGACTACAACAACATCCTCGGGTCACAGATCGGATTCTGCGACCTCGCGAAGGAATCCATCGACGAGAACCATCCGGCCTACATGTTCATCTGCGAAGCGCGCAAGGCTGCAGAACGCGGCAAGCAATCCCTCGAAGAGTTGCTCAGCACGATTCGCGGCAATACCTCCGCCGCCATCCCGCCAATAGAGTTCTCTCCGCACATCATCATCAAGGACGTTGTCGTGCGGTTCACGCAGAGCCTCCCGAAGGGCATGCGCATCGTCTCCACCGAACTCGACGAGGATATCAAGATTATGGGCGTGGTCGCCTCGTTCGAGCGCGTCATCACGAATATCGTGAAAAACGGAATCGACGCAATGAAGTCCACAGGCGGCCAGCTCACCATCCGGATGCATTCCGAAACGCTAGAAGAGACCTTGGATGTCCCCTATGCGGCCCCCATTCCGGCAGGTTCCTACGCAAAAATCAGCATCTCGGACACGGGAACCGGAATGGACGCCGGCACCCTGGAACGCATTTTTTCACCATTTTTTACAACAAAAGCACCTGGCGAAGGCCTCGGTTTAGGGCTATCTTCTGCCGTAAGGCTCCTAAAAGAGGCAAAAGCGTCGTTCAACGTACAAACTACGCTAGGCAAAGGCACCACATTTAATCTATATTGGCCTAAAAGGAATGAATAATGGAGGGACCATGTCCACAATCCTGATTATTGATGATGACGAACAGTTCAACCTGATGCTCAAGTCCGCCCTGACCATTAAGGGCTACGACGTCGATACGGCATCGAACGGAAAAGAAGCCAAGGCTCTGTACCAGAGCAACGTCTACGATGTAATCATTACGGACATTATCATGCCCAACGTCGACGGTTACGAAGTTATCCTTGATCTCCGCCGCATGGGAATGAGTGACAGAATTATCGCCGTCAGCGGTGGCGGACGTACAGCAGCCGACGACTATCTCATCACGGCGAAGCACTTCGACGTCGCGGCGACATTCAACAAGCCCGTAGACCTACAGGCACTCCGAGCGAAGGTCGAGGAAATCATCCAGAAGCACTAAAAGCCTATGAAAATTCTGATCGCCGATTTAGATAAAAACTTTATCAGCGACATCCAGCATTCGTGGTCCATACCGGACACGGATTTTGTCGTGTGCAGCGACAAGGACGCCTTCATGCCTTTGGCCAAGAACCAACCGGTGGACCTCGCGTTCATCGAGGTTCCCTTCCTCATGCTCGAAAACATGGACATGGTGAGCTACCTGAAGGAACGGCACCCCGGCATCGAAATCTACGTGCTGTGCAACGACAAGAACTGGCCCGGTGCGACAAGCGCCATTTCTAGAGGCGCCAGCAGTTTCCTCATGAAGCCGCTTTCTATTTCGCAGCTCGAGGACGTGGCCAAGAAGGCCCTGGCACAGCAGCAGAACAAGTCTACCGCGCAATTGATGGAATCGCAGGTTCTGGATAGCCTGCTCGGCAACACGCCAGAAATGCGCAAGATTCTCAAGACGGTCTACAAGATTGCCCCCACGACAAGCACAGTGCTCATCACCGGCGAATCCGGCTCGGGCAAGGAGTTCCTCGCCAAGATTGTACACCGCTACAGCAAGAGGAGCGAAGCTCCCTTCGTCGCCGTCAACTGCGGCGCCATTCCGGAGAACCTGGTCGAAAGCGAACTCTTCGGCAGCAAGAAAGGTTCGTACACCGGTTCCACCGCCGACAAGAAGGGCCTGTTCGAATCTGCTAACGGCGGCACACTGTTCCTCGACGAAGTCGGCGAACTTTCCCCGGCAACGCAGGTCAAGCTCCTGCGCTTCTTGCAGAACCACGAGATACGCCGCGTGGGCGAAACCGAGAGTCGCTATGTGGACGTACGCGTCATCGCGGCGACAAACCGCGAACTCAAGGACGCCATGCTCGAAGGCCGGTTCCGCGAAGACCTTTACTACAGGTTGAACACGTTCCACTTGCAACTCCCGCCCCTGCGCGAACGTAAGCCCGTGATCCCTGCACTCGTGCGCTACTTCATCCTCAAGTACAAAGAAGCCCACGGCAAAGACATTGTCGACATCGAGCCCGCAGCACAGTATGCGCTCAGCCGCTACCGCTATCCGGGCAACATCCGCGAACTCGAGAACATCATCGAGCATGCCATCGTGCTTTCGGAAAACGGAGTCATCCGTTTGGAAGACCTGCCCGAAGAAGTCCAGAACGAAGCGAACGAAAAGCCCATCGCCATCCCGCACATGAAGCAGGCGGCCATCGCGAACGGCGAGACCGTCTGGGATAACGGCGGCGCAATCGCCCCGCAGGAAAGTTCGGCAGAACGCGGCGGGACGGAAAGCGAGCCCTATCCGGGCAAGGCCCAGGACGGCTATGCAGAAATCACCCTTGGCGAAAAGAAGGACGCAAGCAGTTCCGACGAAATCCTCTCGCTCGAGGAAATGGAACGCAGGCACATCCTGCATGCGCTCAGCATTTGCAAAGGGAACCGCACCGAAGTCTGCAAGCGACTCGGCATCAGCCGTGCCACTCTATGGCGCAAGCTGAAAGAGTTGAAGATTGCGATGGAAGAAAGCGACGAGGGGTGAGGCTCGAGGCTCCAGGTTCGAGGAGCCGGCAATGAGCGATAAGCAGTGAGATAAAAAAGGAGATGCCCGGTCAAGCCGGGCATGACACATCCCTAACCACTAACCACTGCTTACTGCCTACTTGTACTCTCGCTTCGCTCAAGTACCAAATGCTCGGCTCGGCCATGTTCAAGCAAGCTTGACCGCGCCGCTCGCCTTACGCATTTGTCCTACTGTCTACTGCCTACTTCCACAAGCGTTGCGACAAGGCAAGAATCCTTCGTGGAACCACTGCCCGCAAAATCAATATCCTGCCCGCGCTTCCAAGCAGTGCGGGCATTCTTGTGTACCGACTTCACGGCATCGAGTACGTCGCGAGAGAACGCGTCAAGCGCAAATTCGCTGTAATTGGAACTCACCATGATGAACCCGTGCGGGTTGAGGATTTGAGCGCATTCCGCGACAAGCGGCATCAAGTGTTCGCGCACGTTGAAGTTGAAGCCCTTGAAGCGGGCGAAGCTCGGCGGATCGAGAACGATACCATCGAAGCGGAGCCCTTTCTTGCAAGCCCAGCGCACGTATTCAAGCGCATTGCCGCGGAAAAATTCTCCCGGGCGCAAGTCAAGGCCATTCAGTGCGTAGTTTTCACGGCCCTTGTCCAAAATCTTCCCGCTGATGTCGGCATTCGTCGCGACAGCGGCACCACCCAGGCGCGCATGCACCGAGAAACTGCACGTGTAGCTGAAGAGGTTGAGGAAGTGCGGGCCTTCACCGTCCATCGCGCGGAAGCGTTCCTCCACTTCGAGGCGCACATGGCGCATGTCGAGGAACAGTCCAGGATTCACCGTATCGAGCAAATCTACATGAAAACGCGCGCGCCCCTCGCGCACGACGCCCACGGCATCCTCACGCGAGCCAAAAGCAATTTCCATCGGAGCATTTTCCAAGGACTTGCCCGAGCGCGAGAGACGCTCCTTCACCACAACGCAAACAGGATTGAACAGTCGCGACACCGCATCGACAAGCTCGCGGCGACGCGACAGCATCTCTGGCCCAAAGAACTGCACCTGGAACCGATCACCGAAACGGTCAAGCGTAAGGCCCGGAAAACCGTCAGCAGCCCCATTCACAATGCGGTAAGCATCGGTCACCTCAAACAGCGCTGAGCGTTTTTCGAAAGCAGATTGGAGGAGGGAAAGCATGAATGACTAGGGGTTAGAATCTAGAGGCTAGGATCTAGGGGTTAGTAGCGGTGAGCTTTGAGCCATCAGCAGTGAGTAGCGAATCTACGAAAATCATACCTCATCGCTCATTGCTCATAGCTGTCAAGCATCACTTGTCCAAATTCTTGATTTGGTCCACGAACTCGCCGACTTCCTTGAACTCACGGTAGATGGAGGCAAAACGCACATAAGCCACGGGATCGAGTTTTTTGAGTTCCTGCATGGTCATGTTGCCAATCTGGTCGTAAGTCACCTCGAAGCTATCATTGACCGGCAGGGAATTCTCGACGTTGGTCGCCAAGTTTTCCAAGTCTTCCCTGGACACCGGGCGCTTCTTGCAAGAATCCATAAGGCCCTTCATCAGTTTCTCGCGCTGGAAAGGCTCCTTGCTCCCGTTCCTCTTGATAACGGTAAGCGGCTGCAACTCGATATATTCACGAGTTGTAAAGCGGCGGCCACAGGCAAGGCATTCGCGGCGGCGGCGTATAGAGGTTCCGCTCACGCGGCTATCGACAACCTTGTCGTTGTCGGTTTTGCAAAAAGGGCAAATCATGGCTTGAATATAAGTTTTTTCGCGAGGAAAAAGCACTTTTTTTGAGATTTCGTCATTATCCGTGAGGCAAAAGGGCTTTTTTTGTAAAAATCCAAGTTAAAGGGAAAACTAATCCTTCAAACAACGGACAGGAGTCGCATTAATCTTCGCAAAACCATACACCCCAAAACTTACATGATGATCACCAGATCGAAGAATCAACGCGATTGAGTTCAGGCTATCTTTTGACGCGGTACTCCAATACACTGCGTCATTACCATAATAAATTCTACGGCCATAATCATATTGTCCATTCAGATAAAACATCGGAGCAACAGGATAAGCAGAAAAAGAATAATCGTCAGTCCCAGTCAAATTCCAGGAAGATCCATTCCGATTCCAACTCGTCACAGCTTTCAGTTTTTCCCCACCAAAGGAACCAATACCCGTTGATTCCATAAGAATATCCCAGTCTTCTTTGCTCGGAAGATGCCAGCCAAGCGGACAAACACCCCTAACAACATCGGCATGGTTACATTCAGAAGCATAACCGCACCCCTTTCCATTATCGCTATAGACACCCGCACTATCCATCGCAGCGCTCCACAAGTAGAGGCGGCCGTCCATTTCGCAATACTGAAGTGTATCATTATAACAAAAGCTACTGGAATCCAAAGTTGACGTAGGCTCTACATAACGGAATCTCAGGTTTTCCTTCATCCACCACTGATCGCGAATTTTTACGGTCTTATAAGTCTGACCATCACGGTCATCAACCAATGTCCCATATTCACAATTATCTTCAGAACTCGTTCTACATGGAGGTTCCGGTTCAACCCATTCCGCTTGCCAAGTACTTGATTCCGCATCGCAGGCGATGAACGTCAACGCACTCAAAAGGAGAGTTGCACATCCCATCGACGTAATCATTTTAGAATACATATTCACTCCTTAACCACTTATTCTTCGAGCATACTTCAAGCCCATCTTCTTTTACTCGTAAATATACAATAAAAAAAACGACCAACCGGTCGTTTTTTTTTATGAATCTTATCGCCAGGTTTCGCCTTGCGAAATTACCCGTTCACCTTCTTGAAGTCAGCGACGTTCTGCGCAAACTCGGCGAGGTATTCCTTGGCCTTCGCAGCCACAGCCTCGGGCACGTAGCCGAATTCCTTCTCGAGCACGCCAGCCGGAGCGGAAGCGCCAAAGCGTTCCAGGCCGCAAGCCTTGCCGAACCCGCCAACCACGCGGTCGAAGAGGACCGGGAGGCCGCTGGAGAGAGCGAACACCGGAGTCCAGGGCACGAGCACCTGGTCGCGGTACGCCTTGTCCTGCTTGAGGAAGAGAGCCGGGCTGATCATGGAGACGACGCGCACGGCCTTGCCTTCGGCACGGAGGAGTTCGGCGGCCTGGTGTTCCAGCAGCACGTCGGAACCGTTCGCCACAAGAGTGAGGTCCGGGTTCTTGCCGGCGGCGGTATTGTCGCTCACGATGTAGGCGCCCTTGCGGCAAGCCTTCGCTGCTTCGTAGCGATTGTCGCCGGGGAGAGAGTTCACCACCTGGCGCGTGAGGATGAGGGCCGTCGGGCTGTCGTTGTTTTCGAAAGCCATTTCCCAGGCGGCGAGCGTTTCGAACGCATCGGCCGGACGGAGCACGAGCATTTCGGCCTTGCCGTTTTTCTTCGTAAGGTCTTCGAGCAAGCGAATCTGCGTTTCGTGTTCGATGGGCTGGTGCGTCGGGCCGTCTTCGCCCACGCGGAAGCTGTCGTGCGTGAACACATACTTGACAGGCAGGCCCATGAGGGCGGCCATGCGGATAGCGGGCTTCATGAAGTCGCTGAACACGAAGAACGTAGCGCAGATCGGGAACAAGCCCTTCTGCAATGCGATACCGTTCATGATGGCGCCCATCGTCAATTCGGCGACACCCACCTGGACAAACGCACCCTTGAAATCGTTCGGACGGAAGATGCCCGTCTTGTTGAGGAATGCCTGCGTGTTATCGGAGTTGGAAAGGTCGGCGGAACTGCAAATGATGTTGTGGAAGTTTTCGGCGAGGTAGCCGAGCACCGTACCGCTCGTTACGCGAGTAGCCACACCTTCCTTGATCGGGAGGTTCGAGAGGTTGAGCACCGGAGCCTTGCCGGAGAGCCATTCATTGAGGGTTGCGGACTTTTCGGCATTCGCGGCATCCCAAGCGGCCTTGGCCTTCTTCCATTCGGCAACTTCCTTGCGGAGTTCGTTTGCGCGGGCTTCGAATGCAGCCTTCACGTCGTCGAACACCTGGAACGGATCGTCCGGGTTACCGCCGAGGTTCTTGACCGTCGCGGTGGTGGAAGCACCGGCAGCGTTGAGCGGCTGGCCGTGCGTAGAAACTTCGCCTTCGTAGCTCTTGCCGTCTTCGGCAACAGCGCCCTTGGCCATCGTGGT
Organism: uncultured Fibrobacter sp.; assembly: GCF_947305105.1. Classification (NCBI taxonomy): domain Bacteria; kingdom Pseudomonadati; phylum Fibrobacterota; class Fibrobacteria; order Fibrobacterales; family Fibrobacteraceae; genus Fibrobacter; species uncultured Fibrobacter sp. The sequence goes on from NZ_CAMZCS010000004.1 coordinate 55,356, forward strand.
GTGGCCGAACACGAGCGTCGGCTTTTCCTTCTCGGCCCAGGCTTCCTTGAATGCCTTGCGGAGTTCGGCGATGTTGGAACCGTCGCATTCGATAACGCGGAAACCCCATGCCTTGTACTGGCCGACGAAGTCGTGGCTCATTACGTCTTCGGTCTTGCAGCTCAGCTGCACCTGGTTCGCATCGTAGAAGAAGATGAGGTTCGAAAGCTTGAGGTGGCCAGCGATACGGCCAACGCCATAGGCAATTTCTTCTTCGAGGCCGCCGTCAGAAACAAGGCAAACCGTCTTGTGCTCGAGGATGGAACCGAAACGTTCCACCATGAAGCGTTCGGCGATAGCAGCACCAAGAGCAATGCCGTGGCCGATACCGAGCGGGCCCGAGGAGTTCTCGATGCCGAGCATCACGTCCAGTTCGGGGTGACCCGGAGTGCGGCTACCGAGCTGGCGGAAGTTCTTCACGTCGTCGAGAGTGAGGCGACCGGTGAGCACGAGCTCGGAGTACAGGAGCGGGCTCATGTGGCCCGGATCCATGAAGAAACGGTCGCGGCCCATCCATTCCGGATCGTCCGGATCGAAGCGCAAAAATTCCGCAAACAAAAGCGTCGTGGCGTCAGCGGCGCCCATCGCACCACCCGGATGCCCGGACTTCGCCTTCTGCACCATGGCAGCGGATAAAATTCGGACGTTGTCGGCTGCTTTTGTAACTAGAGCATCTTGCACGGTAAAACCTCTCTCGATGTTGTTTTTTACGCGCCAAATGTAGTTTTTTCTCGCCACTCTCTCAAGGCATAAAGATGAAAAGTCATTTATGCCCCGCCTTTTTTTGCATAAAAATCGGGTTTTTCAGAAAAAGTTATATTTTGACCCGAAGTCGCCGTAAACGACGGAATCGCCCCCTAAAGGAGCGGTTTTAATTGTTTTTTGGAATAGAGACATGAAGATTAAAAACTATATCTTGGCAATACTCAAGAACTTAGCCCATCCTGTCGGAATCGCGGGAGTGGTCATCGCCCTCGCAATCCCCTTCTTGGTCTACCTCGCCCCCAACATCGGGCACAAGGAAACCATCCGCCAGCTGGACCTGAACCTCCCCATCCCCCTCTTCTGTGTACAGTTCGCCCTCGCTATCGTACTGATCATCATACTGAACAAGGATTTCCGCGAATGGTTCCGCGGTATCCTCCCTGCAAAGGCATTCAGCATCATGGCACTCGTATTCGCGGTCGCCGTTTCCATCTTCGCCGCAACGCAAATCGAAGCACGTCACCGCGTCCAGAGCGACGAAAGCGTGTTCATGGCCGTAGCGCAGAACATGTTCTACAACCACGAGAGCGGCACCTGCAACCAAGGTCTCTTCTCCGACGGCAAGCTGGAATGCACCTCCAAGTCCAACAGTTTCAAGACCAAGGGCCTCTCGTTCCTGTATTACCTGGGCATGCCGTTGTTCGGCAGCGACCTCCACTGGATTTTCAACATGGAACTCCTGATGCTGCCGCTGGCGTTCTTGCTGATGTTCTTCGCCATCGTCGCATGGACAAGACAACCGCTGCTCGCCTTCTTCGCATCGCTATTGCTCGCACTGCAACCTACTGTCCTGTTCCAGTTCCGCGCCATGTCGGTGGAACCGCTCTACATATTCCTCTCTGCTCTTTCGCTCCTGGTGTTCAAGTGGGCGTTTGACCGCAACACGGTCAAGCATTGGGCCCTGCTCGCACTCATCCTCGCCTTCTTCGCACAGACCCGCCAAGAGACGGCATTCTGCCTGTTCGCCTTCATCATCTTTGCATTGCCCAAGCTGCTCGACACCAAGGACTACAAGGCACCCACGTTCTTCGTGACACTCTCGCTGTTCTCGGTCCCCGCACTCCTGACTATCAGCTACTTCCAGGGATTCGGTTTCCAAGGCGGCGAATACGAGGCACACGGGCACTTCATCGAAGATTTGCTCAGGAACTGGGAAATCATGACGAAGCCGCTCAACGACAGCGGCGAACTTTCCAACCCGTTCCTCAGCTACTTCAACTACCTGTTCGCGCTGGGTGCGGCCTACCTCCTGTTCCGCGCATTCTACGACCTGCGCAAGAAGGATTTCTTCTACCTCGAAGTCCTCGCCTTCCTCGTCATCTACCACCTGCAGACCTATGTCATTCTCGAGAACGTCTCCGGCGACTTCGGCATCGAAATCAACCAGCGCTACAGCCTGGTGATGCTGCCGTCCATGGCATTTGTCGCAGCACTCCCCATCGCCCACTTTGTTGAAACCATCGTCAAAACGAGCCTAGATTCCAAGTCCAAGAACGCAGGGCGCGTTACCGTACTTGCGGCCATTGTCGTCGCTGCGGTACTCTCCGGGTGGACAGCCCACTACAAGCCGGACTTCAACAAGAACATCATGTACAACAGGAACCACCTGACCATCGAGGAACACGAGATTCTCGCCTGGCTCAAGGAAATGCCTGCAAAGAACAGACTGTTCATCTACGGGCGCCCGTGGCATTTCGTGGGTTACGGAATTTCGTCCATCCACTACGACCAAGCACGCAAGATGAACGCCAATGCGCTCAAGGACTTGATGCAGAAGTACGACGAAGTCTACTACATCCGTGGCCTTGACTGCTGGGACAGCCAGACTTACCACAAGAAGGCTGTCGAGCACCGCATCGCGACGACCTGCGACGTGTTCGAAAAAGAAATGGAACTGGAAGGCGTCAAGAACATCCTCGTCACAAACAACTACTGGGTACAAATCGCCAAGTTCCTGGGCCGCAAGTCTTACGACCCGTCCAACATCATCACGGTCGGCGTTCCCGAAATGGCAGACACCGCACTTGTCCTCGGCATCAACCTGAAGGACTCCCGTACAGAAGCCCGCCAGTGGACATATAAGGTAGACATGAACGACCGAGCCCTTGTGGAAGGCCACTACGAAGAAGGCGCTCTGCGAGTCAGCATACCCAAGGACACCGTCTTGACCGGCTATAACAAAATTGTCTACACGGTCAAGGACCAAAACGACAAAATCATCGGGATTATCGAAGACTACTACTTCAACGCGAAAGACGGAGCTCTCGCCCTGAACGGTGTCAAGTTCGAAAGTCACAAGCAAGCCTGGGGCACGTTGCACACAAACGAGTCCATTGACGGCAACAAGCTAACGGTCAATGGCAGGAAATTCAAGTTCGGTTACGGTACCCATGCCGCCTCCGAAACCGTATTCAACCTTGAAGGCAAATTCAACACGTTCTCCATGCAGTACGGCCTCGACGACGAATCGCTCTGCAGCAACGGCGTAAAGATCCAAGTGCTCGGAGACGACAAAGTTCTCGCCGAAACAGAATTCTTCAAGGCCGGTTTCCTCGGAGCCCTCACGACCGAAATCAAGGATATTCAAAAACTCACAATCAAGTCCATCGCCAACGGCAGCATAGACTGCGCCCACGTGGACCTCATCAACCCGGAAGTAAAATAATGCTCTTATCCGTAATTATCCCCGTATTCAACGAAGAAGAAATCGTCGCAAAGACATACGAAGTCCTTGAAGAAGAACTCAAGAACGTCGAACACGAACTCATATTCGTGAACGACGGTTCGAAGGACAAAACCCGCGAAATCGTCGAAAGCTTGCTTCCGGGCAACCCGAACAACAAGATTATCAACTTCAGCCGCAACTTCGGCCACCAAGCCGCCTTCAGTGCGGGCCTCGACCACGCCACGGGCGATGCAGTCGTCATCATCGACGGCGACTTGCAAGACCCGCCAAGCCTCATTCACGAGATGCTCGAAAAGTGGCGCGAAGGTTATCAGGTCGTGTACGCACAGCGAAACAAGCGCAAGGGTGAAACCATCTTCAAGCGCTTCACTGCGTACTGCTTCTACCGCCTTATCGGCAAACTCACGAGCATCGACATTCCGCCTGACACCGGTGACTTCCGCCTCATGGACCGCTGCGTAGTAGACCAGCTCAAGAACCTGCCGGAACGCAGCCGTTTCTTGCGTGGGCTCGTCTGCTGGGTCGGCTTCAAGAAGATTGGCGTCAAGTACGACCGCGCCGAACGCACCGCAGGCACTTCCAAGTACCCGCTCAAGAAGATGTTGCGCCTCGCCTTCGACGGCATCACCGGTTTCAGTTCTGCTCCGCTCAAAATCAGTTTCTATCTCGGCTTCACCGCGGTCATTGTCGGGTTCGGCCTTCTCGTCTGGTCTATCCTCGAGAAATTCCTCAACCCCGCGACAACCGTCCCCGGCTGGGCATCGCTCATGACCGCCATCGTGTTCTTCGGCGGCATCCAGCTGATTTCCATCGGCATCCTCGGCGAATACATCGGCCGCATCTACGACGAAGTCAAGCAGAGACCGTTATATATTGAGGATAAGAAGTAGTAGGTAGTAGACAGTAGGAAGTGATTAGGGGTTAGGATCTAGGATCTAGGGAGAAATATCACGGCTTCGCCGTCTGTTACTAACGCACGAAGTGCGTGATTCTTTTCACTAGCCTCTATTCTCTAGTCTCTATTCTCTAGTCTCTCAAAAACTCACTGCTCATTGCTCATAGCTCGAACCTGGAGCCTAACATATGAAAAACAAACTATTCGTCATGAGCGCCGCAAGCGGCGCGGGCAAGACAACCCTTAAGGACAAGGTCATCGGGGAATTCCCCGACATCGTGTATTCCATTTCGGCAACCACGCGCAAGCCGCGCGAAGGCGAGGTGGACGGAGTCCACTACTTCTTCAAGACAAAGGAAGAATTCGAGAAGCTAATTAAAGAAGACGGCCTTATCGAATGGAACGAGGTCCACGGCAACTACTACGGTACGCCCAAGTTCTTTGTTGAAGACATGCTCCGCCAAGGCAAGCGAGTGCTGTTCGATCTCGACGTTTTCGGCAAGGTGAACTTTGACAAGGTTTACCCCGATGCGACTGGCATTCTGATTCTCCCGCCGAGCGAGGAGGAACTGGAACGCCGTCTGCGCGGGCGCGGCACCGACTCCGAAGAAGTCATCCGGCTGCGTCTCGAAAACGCCAAGAAAGAAATGGAATTCGCAAAGACCAAGGGCAAGTACGAATACACGATTATCAACGACGACCTTGAAAGGGCCGCCGATGAACTCCGTGCCATATTGAAGCAGAAGTAGGTTAACCTATTCGATTTCGACCTTGATCTCTACGCCAGGGAACCACGGTTTCGCAGCGTTCACGACAGGCCAAAGAATTCGACGGACGGGCGTAAGCTCGTTCGTTTTCAAATACAGCTTGGCCCAGCGAACATTCTGCACCACCGGGACAAAGGCATCCACCGGGCCCATCACCGTCATCGACTTTTCCGCACGGCACATTTTTTCCACACGGCCAACGGCTTCGCGCAAAAGCGATTCATCCTTGCAGCCGAACGAAACTTCCACCAATTTGCAGAACGGCGGATAGCACGCCTCGCCACGGTTGCGCATTTCCCATTCTGCAAAACCACCAAAATCGTGTTGCAGAGCAAAGCGCATCACTGGTTCGTCGGGATTGAGCGTCTGCACCAGAACCTTGCCTCCCCCCTGTGCGCGGCCGGCACGACCTGCTGTCTGGCTCAACAGTTGGAACAGCCTTTCTGTATTGCGGAAATCCGGCAAGCCAAGGCCACTATCGGCACCCACGATACCCACCAGCCTCACGCCCGGGAAATCGTGGCCCTTCGCGACCATCTGCGTCCCGAGCAAAATGTTGTACTCACGATTGCGGAACGCATCTAAAATCTTTTCAACAGAACCCACGTTCTGTGTCGTATCGCGATCCATGCGCACAATTTTCGCACCGGGCACCCACTCGGCAATTTCTTCTTCCAGTTTTTCGATAGCGCCACCAACGAACTCAAACGTTCCCGCACCACAAGAATGGCACGGAGTGTTCACCGGATAAAGCAAGCCACAGTAATGGCACATCAGCGAGCCATACTGTTTATGATAAACTAGCGGAACATGGCAATGTTTGCAATAGAGAGTTTCGCCACATTCGCTGCATACGCGAATTTTCGAGTAACCGCGACGGTTCATCAACACAATGGACTGTTCCCCGCCAGCAACGCACTCCACCAAGGCGTCGCGGAGGTCCGGCGACAACATGAGGCCCTTTTGCTGACACACCTTGGCCATGTTTATGATACGCACATCGGGGAGCGATGCCGCCGTTGCGCGTTTTTTGAGCCTCAACAGCTTTATGTTGTTTAAAACCGCATTGCGGTAAGTCTCGAGGCTCGGCGTGGCACTCCCGAGAACGACCAAGGCTCCGTACTTGTGCGCTACATGGAATGCGAGTTCCCGGGTATGGTAACGCGGGGCCGGGTCCTGTTGTTTGAAGGAAGAATCGTGTTCTTCGTCCAAGATGACGACATCAAAATCAAATGGTGCAAGAATTGCACTGCGCGTCCCGAGTACGACTCGCGCCTCGCCACACAACACCGAAACATAAGCCGCTCGCTTTTTCGGAGCAGAAAGCGCGGAATGCAGCACCTGTACAGGCACCTGCAAAAAATCCTCGAACCGTTTTGACGTTTGCGGAGTAAGCCCGATTTCTGGAACAAGAATCAAGACCTTCAACCCACGGGACAAAGCTTCCCATGCCAGTTCTTGATACACACGTGTCTTCCCCGAACCGGTCACACCATGCAATAGCGTCCCGCGAAAACCATTTCCCGAAAGGTCTGCAACAAGGGATTCCAAGGCTATGCGCTGTTCATCGGTCAGAGGAGGCGCATCTGGCCGCACGGGAACGGAATCTTTCGCCACGGCATTGCCGGGCAAATCATCGGTAGAATTTCCAACACCGGCAGCAAGTGCATCTAGATACTTTTCGAACTCGGCTGGCCAAAAAACGTCCAGGGCCTTCATCGGCGTACTCATATAGTAGCGGGAAGTCCACTCCAGCATTTCCATGTACCGTTCACTGAAAACGTACCCAGAAGCATGGGGGAAAGCGCAACGCACATCGAACTTCGGGCGTTCGGCAGTCACCTTCGACACGAGAGCAAGCACCGGTTTTTTGCGGTTGGCCAGCTGGACCCAGACAACGCTCCCGCGCTCCAACGAGACCCCTTCGGGGACGCCGTAAGTGAACACGGACGGGGCCTGCGGGATGTACACCTCGCAGAACTCGGCCAGGGAAGACGCTTTCATCTTCATCCTAACCGCTTCGGGCGCTTGTGTTTTGGGGATCCGTTTCGACATTGGGCTAAAAAATAGCATCAAACCCTACAAAATAAAAGTTTTTTAAAATTTTTTAATATTGTTTTAATTAGATTATGTTTCACAGGTTCGCAAAGGGCCTGAACCTTCCCTGGAGTTTACTATGAGCTTATTGGACGCATTTAAACCGAAATGGCAGAATTCCAACCCTGAAAAGCGCATCGAGGCGATTGACGAGTTGAATTCACAGCATCAGGACATCCTCGAAAACATCGCATTGCGCGATGAAGACAAGGACGTAAGATTGGCAGCCATCAAAAAACTGACCATTGTCTCTACGCTGCTGAACATTTCGAAAAACGATACCGAAGCGATGGTCCGCCGTCTTGCTGAAACGCGTTACTACGAAGAAATCACCAAGAAGCTGAAAGAATTCCGCGAAGCCGCAACTCCCGATATTATTGCGCATCTCGATGAATTGAAAGACACTCGCTACGCCGAAGAACTGCTCAAGTCCATGAAGTCTTCCGAACTTCGACTCGAACTGGTCAAGAAGTGCTCCAAGCAATCGCTCCTCACCTATGCCGCAAACCGCGACCCCAAGGAAAGCGTAGCCAAAGCCGCGTTCGAGCGCATTGAGTCCGAGAACGCCCTCCAGGATATTTCCAAGAACTCCAAGCACACCACCATCCGCAAGATGGCCGCCGAAAAGCTCCGCGCGGCCAAGGAAGCCAAGGACGGTGGTCAGAAGGCCGCAGCGCTCCTGTTCAGCAAGCGCGAAGCCCTTATCCAGCAGGCTCACCACTTTGCCGCCCAGAAGGATCCTCTGGCGATCCGTCCGCAATTCGAAGCCCTGATGGAAGAAGCTCAGACCTTGGGTATGGGTCCAGCCCAAGCAACACTCGACAAGATTCACGAAAGTTTCATCAAGTTCTGCAACGAAGCAAACGAAGCAAAGATTGCTGCACTCAAGGCCGAACAAGAACTGCAGGCCAAGAAGCAGCACCTCACTGAAACTCTTGAAGAACTGGAATCCTTGCTCAACGAAAACGATGCCAAGGAAAAGGGCGAACGCATCGATGCCATCATCGAAGAATGGAACGCCGAAAAGTCCGTCATGGATGCCGCAAGCGTCAAGCGCTTCAACCAGGCATTCTTCAAGGCACAGGATTTGAAGCGTGCCGTACTCGAAAGTCAGCTGAATAACGAAGAGACCGAGAACAAGGAAGCGTCCCGTCCAGAACTGCTGGAACGCCTCCAAGCTCTTGCCGATACGGACACGAGCGAGAATACATCCAAGTATCTCCACGCCATCGTGCGCGAATGGGAAAAGCTCCCGCTCCTCGAAGGCGCCGACCCCGTCCTCCAGAGCTACAACGCCCTGCGCAACAAGCTCAGCGAAAAGATTACCACGTTCAACGAGAACGCCGAAAAGGTGATTGCCGAAAACAAAGTGAAGCTCACGGCTCTCATCGAAAGAGTCAAGGCAATCAACGAGAACGAGAACTTCAAGGAAATCAACAAGAAGCTCCGCGAGACGTTCCAGGAATGGAAGTCCATCGTCGGCGAACAGAAGTTCAAGTACCACGATCTGTGGCAAGAATACAAGAGCGCTACTGCACGTTTCCAGGAAATGCAGCAGTGGGAATCTTGGCACAACGAAAAAGACCGCGACGAAATTCTCACCGAGATGGAAACGCTGAGCAACGAAACACCGAGCCAGGCAGTCCTTTCCAAGCTCCGCGACTTGAGCAACAAATGGCGTGAAATTGGCCCCATCTCTCCGGCCAAGCTCAACGAATACCGCGAAAAGTTCCAGGGGCTCTGCGACAAGATCAAAGAGAACTGCGCTCCGTTCATCGAAGAACAGCAGGCCGAACGCCAGAAAAATTTGGAAGCCAAGGAAGAACTCTGCAAGAAGGCCGAAGAGCTCGTTGCCAACAACGAAATATTCTGGAAGGACAAGTTCAAGGCCATGCAGGAAATCCAGGAAAAATGGAAATCCATCGGCATGGTTCCCAAGGAATCGATGGCCGCATTGTTCGACCGTTTCAAGGCCGTAACCAATGCGTTCTACACCCAGCACAAGGAAAACCTGAAGCAAGAAGACCAGGCCCGCGAAGCGAACTACGAAAAGAAGGTGAAACTCTGCGAAGAAGCCGAAGCGATCAAGGAATCCAGCGACTGGAACGCAACTTCGAACAAATTAAAACACCTCCAGGAAGCCTGGAAGGCAATTGGCCCTGTGCCCAAGAGCAAGTCCGATGAAATCTGGACACGCTTCCGCACTGCATGCGACGCCTTCTTCGAAAAGAAACGCGCCCACTTCGAAGAAATGGACGCATCCAAGCAGAAGAATCTCGAAGCAAAGCAGGCTTTGTGCGACAAGCTCGAAGCTCTTGACATGAACAACATAACGCCGGAACTCATCGAGACAGTCAAGTCGATCGAAGCCGAATGGAAGAACATCGGCATGGTTCCCAAGGAATCTGTCGAAAGCATCAGTGACCGCTTCAACGAGACGATTAACCAGTTCCTCGGCCGCTGTGCCGAAAAGGATGAAGATCTCCACAGGCAGCTCGACGAAGTGAAGGCCAAGAAGCAAGACATGATCGAAAAGGTCCGCCAGTTTGCCGAAAGCGCTGGCAGCAACCAGCTCGCCGAAGCCGTGCGCGAGCTCCAGAAGGAATGGCGCAACCTGGGCAGTTGCGGTGTCGACGACTTGCTCATCCACAAGACATTCCGCGAAGCCTGCGACGACTTCTTCACACGCCGTCGCGACCAGCTTGACATTCAGGAACAGGCCCGCCAGAACAACCTGCAAAAGAAGGTGTTGCTCTGCGAACAGGCCGAAGACCTGCTCACCGACTTGAACGAACAGACTGTGGGTGTATCCATGAACAAGGTAAAGCACCTGCGCCACCTGTGGAAAGAAGTCGGCGCGGTACCCCGCGACCAGTCCGACAAGATTTGGAAGCGCTTCAATACCGCCTGCGACCAGGTGTTCGCCTTCGGTCGCAAAGACCAGATCGAAGCCCCGGCAGTGGCCCCCGAAGCATAAGCACAGGGTGCAAACACAATTTAAGGGATGGCAGCGACGCCATCCTTTTTTATTTTTGTGCCATAATGAAATTCCCTCCATGGACAAGTGTCAGCGAAGCCGCCCGCCTGCTCAAAACGGGCGAAGTCGTCGCCATCCCGACAGAGACCGTGTACGGGCTTGCCGGCAATGCGTTTGAGCCCAAGGCCCTCGCCAAAATTTTTGCTGCCAAGGAACGCCCGACATTCGACCCGCTCATCGTGCATATTGCAGACATCGCGCAACTGAGCGACATTGCCAAAGACATACCCGAAGCCGCATACAAACTCGCCGAAGCCTACTGGCCCGGCCCCATGACGATTATCCTGCCCAAGAAGGATTGCATCCCGGATCTGTGTACCAGCGGCTTGCCTTCCGTCGCCGTGCGCTTCCCGAGCCACCCTGTCGCGCAGGCCATCATCAAGGAATCGGGATTACCGCTTGCCGCACCGAGCGCGAACCTGTTCAAACACGTGAGCCCGACAACCGCCGAGCACGTGGCAGCACAGCTTGCCGACCGCATCGCGGGCATCGTTGACGGCGGTCCCTGTACGGTGGGTGTCGAAAGTTCCATCATCTCGCTTGCAGGCGAAAAGCCCGCGGTGCTCCGGCCCGGCGCCATTACGCCGGAGATGTTTGCAAAAGTACTCGGCAGCGTAGACGTGAAGGATTCCACAAGCAAACCAGGGCAGCCCATGGCGGCGCCGGGCCAATGCGATACGCACTACCGCCCGCAAGTCCCGCTGTACTTCGGCGAACTCCCTGCCGGCTACAAGCTCCCCGCAAACACCGTGCGCATCGCATTCGGCAAGCAAAACGGCCCCATCCCGGCAACAGTTAACTTGTCTGAATCAGGCGACATGGCCGAGGCGACAGCCAACCTGTACGCCTTCATGCACGATTTGGACAAACCCGAATACGGCTTGATTCTCGTGGACCCGATTCCGAATGCAGGTATCGGCATGGCGCTAAACGACAGGCTGAAACGCGCAAGCGTCAAGGCACTGCCGTAATCATACGAATTATTTCATATCGGTGATAGGCTCTTTTTCAACATCGTCCTTGAGACAGCGGACTGAGAACCTATTATCCTTATTGTAGTAGTCCAAATCTGCACCATCGCGGTCGTAGAACAAGTACATGCCGCATGCGGAACGGTCGTCCCCTGTAGAGCTCCAAAAGCTCGCGAAGTACCCCCCGTTACCAAACCCATCATTGAGCCAGCTGCCAGCAGGGAGTGCCGAGAACCCGAAAGCATCCGCGCCGTTGCCATTTTCATTCCAACCAAGCGAAGACTTGAGAACCATGCCCGCAATCCTTACATTCCCGACTGCAAGAAACAAAGTGTCCCACTCCGCTTGAGTCGGCAGGTGCCATCCCAGTGGACAAACTCCGTATACACTATTGGGCGAAGTACAAGCACTGTCGAAGCCGCAATATACACCACTGTCTTTGTCATATAAGTTAACTAAGCCCACTGCCTCAGCCCAAGTATAAAGCCGTCCATACTTGGCACAGTTGCTTTCCTCATTGTTGTAACAGAAACTTCCGTCCGTTTTGAAGTTGAGATTTTCCGCCATCCACGTCTGCGTACCGATCTTCACGGTCTTGTAGGTCTGGCCATCGCGGGAATCGGTCATGGTTCCTATCGCTTTAGTTGCCCTAGAATCGCCATTGCTAGACGAAGAATCAGATTCGTCGCCGCAGGCGGATAGAACAAGTATTGCAGCTAACGACAGCATCATAGCATATTTACATGTTCTCATTTTTACTCCTGTTTTTAAACCAATTTTGCCAAATATTTCAAGGCAGAAATTTCATGTCCATAATATATCTTAAGTTCTACAAATATTGACCAAGATACCATTTGAACATTCATTTTTTTACATCGGGAACAAGGGGTAATTTTCCTTCGTGTACGTCCTTGTGTACGCGTTGAAATGCCACCATTCGCTGCTGAGAGGCACCCAGCCCGCGCGCTTCATAATCTTGCGGAACAGGTTCCGGTTGTCGACCTGCTGCTGCGTCAGGCGACCGCTCTGGAGAGCTTCGACCTCGCCCACTTCGCCAGCACACCGTTCAAAAGAATCGAAATCCGTGCCCATATCAAGCATCGCACCCGTGCTGTCGGCAACACCGATATCGAGAGCGAGCCCGTAATTGTGCAGCCCACCCGTCTTTCCCGACGACACGTAGTTCGAGTAGGGCGTTCCCGCCACGGCACGTTTGAGCGCACTCTGCGCATACAGCGGACGCGCCGCATCGAACACCACCAGCGTAGCCCCCGGCATCTCCTTTCGCAATAGCGCAATGGCCCGTTTCAGCTTAGGCAATGCATCCTTATGCACAAACGCACGACGGATGCCGCAATAGAGGTCGTGCCCGGTAACGTTGTCGAACGTCGCATAGCGCAAATCCATGCGGAGCCCTTTCATGTACGTAATCTCGACTAGGTTGGAATCGGCCTTTGCATAAGCAATCCACTGCTTGGCAGCCTTGCAGAAACGCACCGGCTTCGCAGGTTTCTTGGGGACAAACAAACTATCCGTCTCGTGTGCCCACGCAACCATACACAAGCAGAAGAGCAACAGAACGATTCTCATACCACAAGGCTCTCAGCCTCTAGTCTCTAAATTCTAGCCACTAAATTCCCAACTGCACTTCAACACCGAACTGGAACCACAGTCCCATCCCCTTAGCCATGAACGGGACAAGATCAAATCCATCCGAGTATTCCTCGTTCCTATCCCGCGTCACCCACGAGCGCTCACGTGGATTCTGCCCTCCGAGGAATTCCAGGGCTTCCACATCCAGTTTCGCAAAGACGTTGTCCACTTCCAAGTAGAACCGGGCATTCTTGAAGAAATACTTACTCGTCATAATGTCCAAGTTAACGCGGATATCCGTGCGGTACAAGTTCGTAAATTCGTTCAAGTCACGAAGGCAACGCGTTCCGTTTTTCTCGTCGATGGATGCAGACGGCGTAATAGCGTAGTAATACAACGGACGGTGATACAATGCATGATGCGTAAGGATTACCGAGATTATGGAGTCCTTGCGCGGGTAGTAACGGAAGTGCGAAAGCATGTCGAGGCGGGCGTTCGCTTCCCAAGGAATCGAGTTTCCACCCTCCAGTTCGTATTCACCATAGACGGAGTTCACGTTCGTCGAGAAGGAGAAGTGATGAGACGTTTTCCATTCTATTTTCACTCCACCACCCAACGACCAAGCGTAATCCACAGGAGTCACGTCCCTGTAGTGGGCATAGGCCTTCGGCATCGGGAGTATCGGGTCCGGATAATAGCGCCCAAACCCTGCGACTTGTCCTTCAAAATACTTAGAGCGATAACCAAAGCCCAATTTCGCAGAGGTTCCCGTTTCGAGGCGCCCCGTCAGGTCTCCGTTGTCAAAATAGGGTTTCCAGTCGCTGCGGTAGGCGGTATTGCCGAACACATGCCAGTAAGCGGAATCGGCATGCGAGAGATTCACGTCGGCATCCAAAGAAGCCGTCGGCTGCGCATTGTGGTCGAGCGCGTCGGCCACAGCACCTGCAGAAAGGATGTAACGGTTGTAATCGCCACTCCAGTTAAAACGGCTCGTTCCCGAAAGGACGCCCGTCTGATAATCCTGCGAAGTCGTACCACCAAACTCAGGATAGTTGCGTTCGATAATCTGCTGTTCGTACAGCACCGCACCGCTCAGACCAGCACCCAGGATACTGCCCTTGAAATTCTTGCTCAAGCCACCACTGATTGTGGAATGGATTTGCTCGTAACCGTCGATGAACGAAGTCTGTTCCTTGTTATCCAAAAGGTCGCGGAACCCGGTCGTATCGCGGAGCGTATCGCTCAAGTATTCCCGCACATAACCCGCATGGACACTTGTTCCGAACCTGGAATTATATTCGGCACCAAGCACCAGGTACTGCTGCTCACCTGCGATAATATTCACAGAATTCACCTTGTCCATGTGGGTGGTGGTATCCTGCATAATCGCATACTCGTCAGAACTGTAGAGTGTGCGCAACGCCCAAGTGTCGCCCATTGAATCAGAGCCACTCAACTGCGCATACACATCGAAAGCCGACATATCAAACGGATCAGAGGATTTCACACTGCCGTCGTCAGATTCACTGTCCGCATCGCGCTTGCGGAATTCGGTATAGAACTTTTCGCCAAGGTTCTTGAGAACCTCGTCGTCCAGGCGACGCAGCGAAATCCGGAAGGAATCCCAGAAGAACCAGGGCATATCCAAAACGACTTCCTGAACGGTCAGTCCCATGGTCCCCTTGAGCCCCCATTCTCCCTTGGGTTGCTCCGGAATGTACTGAATCGAAGTTGCAAGGCCCTGCCCTAACGGCCCCGAACCATAATGGTCATGGACCTCTATGCCACTCAAGACATGCGGATTGACTACAGAAATATTACCTGGGAAGCCGACATCCAGGTGGCGCATATTCGGAATGCGGAGTTGCCCCAGATGGTAGGCCACATCCCCCGCACGGGAACCTTCATAATACAAGGCGCTCGAAAAATCCTTCTGTCCCGAGATCCCGGGCATCTGGCTCAAATGCTCCGTAATATCGAAACGCATACCGGCTGCATCTTCTAGCGATTCGACCTTCACCGTACGTTCAGGTTCCCACTTTATGGGTTCGCCACCGCCCACCACCGTACTCGACCCTAGATCGCGCACATTGGGGACAAGCGAGACAACCATGTCCAGCAGGTCGGCAAAATCCTGAAGTTCCACATACACGCTGTCGTAGCCATCCTTGCTAAACACAAGAGACGCGTTCTTGGAATCAACTTCATATTCAAAGCGTCCGTCGGAATTCGTTTCACCAACAGTCTTACCACTGCGGTAAGTGATTTTCACACCCTTGATGGGCAAATCAGATTCAGATTCAAGAACGACACCAATAATGGTCGTCGGGGTCGCTGCAAACACACTAACTGCAAAAAAAGCGAGAATCCAAAAAACGGAGCGAAATTTCATAGAGTATAAAATAGAAAAAATGAGTTTCCGGGCACAACGTTATTAAATTTTGGCAATGCAGAACGTTTATCTTGTCCAAATGGAGTCCATTCCGGGCGAAAAGGCCCACAACTTGGCTCACGCCGTATCCCTCGTCGAAAGCGCAGACGTGAAAAGCGGCGGCATTATCCTGTTCCCCGAGATGTTCGCCACAGGCTACCTGCCCAAGGACCCCGCCTGCGAGGCTGAAAATTTCGAAAACGGCAACGGAGAAACCGCATCGGTCCTTTCCGACCTCGCCAACAAGACCGGCTGCACAATTTTCGGGGCGGGCATTGCAAAGAAAGGCAATGCCATCACCAACCACTCCAGTGTCTACGTTCCTGCCCAGCAGTCCGAATTCGCCGGATACGATAAAATTCACCCGTTTTTCCACGAGCAGGAATCGTTCCGTGCGGGAGAATCTGTTACTTTATTTAAAATCAACGGATGGAGAATCGCCCCCACCATCTGCTACGACCTCCGCTTCCCCGAAACCTACCGCGAAGCGGTACGCCAGGGCACAGACCTTTTCACGATACAAGCCGCATGGCCCAAGAGCCGGACGGCGCACTTCGAAGCGCTCCTCCGGGCCCGCGCCATCGAGAACCAGTGCTACGTGGCTGCGGTAAACGCCTGCGGTCGCGATGCCGGAGGCAACCCTTACGCAGGCCATTCCGTAATCTTAGACCCCGAAGGGAACGTTGTTGCTGCGGCAAATGATACAGAAACAGTCCTCGAAGCAGAAATCGACCTGGAAAGAGTCAAGGCTTGCAGGGCACTTTTCCCCGTCCTAAAAGACGCAGGAATTGCGGTTTAAGATGATTTTAGTCACGAGCCTTCACTTTTTTTGCTTTGTAAACAATTTTATTCATTTCGTTAAGTTGTTAACCATCAAAAGATTAAGATAAACTTACATAATTTGGAATGCAAAATACTGCACATTTTTTCACCAAAACCCCTCGCTTTTTGCTTAAAAATATCTTATAATTATTAATGCGGAGGCATTCCCTAAACAAGGGAACCAAAAACTAAACAGCGAGGTTAAACAATGACTTCTCCAGATATAGACAAGCTCAGCTACGTCAGGGCGTTGATCAAAGCTGGTCTCGCTCGTGACCTGATAATCAAGATAACTTCCATATCCATGTACCAGTACGCCCAGATCCAGCGCGACCTCTTAGCCGCTTAATTCGGGTTCGTAAAATTGGACGTTATCGTTAAAATTCCGGCGCAGCCCGCCACCTCCAATGAGGAACGGTTGGCTGCGCTTTCTCTTTGCTTTCGCGACGGGTCGCTCCTGCTCACGGGACGGGACGCGAAAAAGCCGGCCCAGTTCACGCTCAAGCCCGCCGACAACTTCCCCTGGGGGGATTTCCTCGACAAGCTCCTAGTCGCATGGCAATTGGGCGACTACAGCGACATTCCGATAGCCTTCCGGCCCCAGAAGCGCATTCCCCAGTTCGTCATCGACGGATTCCCGAACGAGAGCGTCCCCAACCGGCTGAAGGTACTCGCCACACTCCGCAGCCAGGGCTACTTCCTCCCGCTCCCCGCCCCAGGGCACCACTAGGCCCAAGACTCACAGAACAATGCAGGGCACAATCGACATCGAGGCAATCCGCAACAAGCGCTGGTTCATGGGCAGGAACCGGGATATTTCGGGTATCCGCATGGCGGACTCCACCAAAATCGGCGATGCAGAAATTGCACTATTTAACGTCTCGTTTGCAGACGGGGAACAAGACAAGTACACCATTGTCGCCGACGAGGCCCGCATGGGGGCCATCCTCGAGGCGGGTTTCGCCGGGAACTCCGGCAGCCGGGAATTCGCCGGGGAACGCGGAACGTTCGTCTTCCTCAGCGCCCGCACCCGTGAAAACGGCCAAGTCGAAGAATGTGCAGGGCAAGGGGACTTGCTCGGTGCGAAACCTTTCCCGGGAGAACAAAGCAACTCGTCGTTCCTCGTCCCGGGCCACAGCATATTCAAACTGTACCGGCGGTTGCAAGCGGGAACCCATCCCGAAGCCGAAATTCTACGCCACCTGGACCGCTCCGGAACATGCACCTCCCCGCGACTCTACGGGGAATGCCTCTACAAGGCGAATTCCGGGGAAACATACGCGCTCGGCATCCTGGAGCAGCTCGTCCCCAACGCAAACGACGCTTGGGAGCAGTTCTGCAAAAGGATGGACGCCAGCGAAGCCGCAGCACTCGGCAAGGCGACCGCCCGCATGCACGCCGCACTGAAAACGCTCCCCGGCACCGATGTCGGAAACGAGCCCCCGCCCTTCGACAAGCTGGAAAAACTCCTCCAGGCGAGCCACGACCCTCTGGCCAAACAGTTGCTGGAATCGATGAGTTCCCTGCACGAGGCTTTCGCCCGCATGGGAGCCGAAGCGCGGGGCCTCGAAACCGGAAACCTCGCCCCGCAGCGCATCCACGGGGACTACCACCTGGGCCAAGTCCTTATCCGCGAAAGCGTCCCCGGCACCACCCCCGGCGATGACGACTCCGAATTCAAGATTCTCGACTTCGAGGGGGAACCCTCCCGCACCCTCGCCTACCGACGCAGGTTACGCTCCCCCGCCGTCGACATCGCCGGAATGCTCCGCAGCTTCCGCTACGCCGCAGCCACCGGTGGCCGCGACTGCGCCGCCGCAGAAGAAGCATTCTTGGAAGAATACGCACGCACGCGCTCGATCGACTTGGAAAACCTGAAGGCCGCCGCAAGGCCCCACATCCTCGCCAAGGCCGTCTACGAAGCCTGTTACGAACTGGAATTCAGGCCCGACTGGTTCCACATCCCAGCGAAAGCACTCCTCGCACACTAAGCCAAGGAAAACAGCCTAAAAGGCTTTACCCTCTTGGTTTATTTTCGCGTCTTGAATCTTGCGCGATTCCTTCAAGACTTCTTCCAGCGTAAACTCCTCCTGCGTAAAGAAGAAGGTATTTTTGCCTAAATCTTTGAGAGATGCACCAAAATGATAGGCCGTATCGTCAATGAACAAAAAGCGGTCGTGCATTCCGTAGCTCGGCAAAACCCGCATCGGGCTGTCGGGATACTGCTCGTTGTAAGTCGCCAAATCCATCTCGAGAACCTTGCTCTTGTCGTAGGTATAAATAGTCACGGAGACACCTTTTTCGCGTTTGAGCATCATGCTCAACGTTTTTTCCGTCACGAATCTATCAACAAGGACGATTCTCTTCTTTGCTTGGCGAATCAGCCCACACACAAAAACGTATGCGTCAAACTCCTGGTTGTTGTAGAATGATATCAATGCTGACCTTTATCGCCTTTTCACTACGCAATACAGCAGAAAGCATAGCTACACCTTGTTCGGTGAAAGCTGTTGGAGCGTAACGAAGTCCTTTTTTATCTGCCGTGGAGGTAACAAATTGTGACCTCCATGCACTGAATTCGTCTGAAGATAATTTGAAACAAAACTCTTCCGGAAACCGTTCAATATTGCGTTTTACCGCTTGGTTCAGAGCCTTCGTCTCCACCCCATAAAGTGAAGCCAAGTCGCGGTCAAGCAACACCTGCTTGCCACGAATAACCTGAATCATCTTTTCAACCCCCGACTCCATAAGCGAATTTTTCGCCACAAGGTCCCTATTTTCTGATTTTTCCTTCATTTTTCCTCCCAAAAACAAAAAAAAGCCGGCCGTTGCTATATATCAATTCCCAACACAAGCTGGGCATATAACAAACGGTCGGCTATTTGTCGATCACGGCATGTAGACGGAAACCCGCTACCGGCGCCTTTCGTAGGACAATATACAATTTTTTTCTATATTTGTACGCGCTATGAAAATCGACGAAATGGAAACACGCCTCCGCGAAGAGGCCCAGGAACTGGTCAAGAAAGAGCCCTTCTCCAGAAGCATGCTCGAAGAACAGGTTCTAAACCGCAAGGACTTTGCGGACATGCTTTCCGTTACCCTCGCCTGCCAATTGGCCGGCGAAGTCGTCGACCGTGCGGAACTGGAATCCATTTTCAACTCGATGTACGTCAAGTACCCCGAGCTCCTCGTTTCCGCCTGCAAAGATTTGAACGCGACCGTCCTCCGCGACCCCGCGTGCACCAGCTACCTCGAACCGCTCCTGCTGTTCAAGGGTTTCCAAGGCCTCCAGGCCTACCGAGTCGCGCATGCGCTCTGGCTCGAAGACAGGCGTTTCCCGGCCAAGATGCTCCAGAACATCATCAGCCGCAAGTTCGGCATGGATTTCCACCCCGCGGCAAAGATCGGTCACGGGCTCCTGATTGACCATGCGACAAACATCGTCATCGGCGAGACCGCCGTCGTCGGGAACAACGTCAGCTTTTTGCACGGGGTTACGCTCGGCGGTACCGGCAACGAAGTCGGCGACCGTCACCCGAAAATCGGCAACGGCGTCATGCTCGGCGCGCACGCCCAGCTTTTGGGAAACATCCACATCGGCGATGGCGCAAAGATTGGCGCGGGAGCCGTCGTGCTCTGCGACGTACCGGCGCACACGACATTCGCCGGAGTGCCCGCCGTGGAAGTCGGCCACCCGCACGACGAAATGCCCAGCTTCAACATGCAGCAGGACTTCACGCGCGACGCATAAGCAAAACACCGGAAAAGCTTCTTTCCGGTTGTTTTTTATTTTGTACAAATTAGAAATTACAGCCTGGCGATTTCTTCTATGGAGAGGCCGGATACCTTCGCGATAATGGAATCCGCCACGCCCTGCTCACGCATAGCCTTCGCCATTTCTCGTTCACGTTCGCTGATTTCCTTGGAAATGCGCTCAGACACACGTTCCTCGACCTTCGCGTCAATTTCTTTCGCGAATTCCTCAAAGACGCCGTCGACCATGGCGTTATGGTCCCATTCCTTGTGGTACATTTTCTGGTATGCCTCAAATTCTTCCTTACTGAAATTAGATACTTTTGAACTCTCTGTCAAGCGTTCGAACTTGTGTTCGGAAAATTCAGCGGGAAGTTCCTTGAGTCTGCTCAGGAAACGGAAGAAGAAGAGCCATTTGCTCAAATCGTCGGATTTCTTATCGATGAAGAACGGAACTTTCGGAAGTTCGACAACCGTATAATTGTAGGTGTCAACAAACTGCTCGCCCGTTTCCAAATCTGTAGTTGTTGCACGATGAACAATCCGCTCATCGTCGAATACGTTATGCTGTGCAAACGCGATGACGTAGGTCGGCTTCACGTCAAATTTCCACTCTTGGCCGGGCTCCGCCTGGTTTGCCACCAATTCGCTCGCATAGAAAGCGAGGCGCTTACGAAAATTTCTCAACTTGCGGATCTGCACCTCTATTTCGATGAGGTTGCCCATATCATCTTCGCAGTGCAAGTCAAAAATCGCCGTGCGGGATTCCCTGCTCCCGCTCAAATTTTTCGCCACGTTGCGAGTCCACACGTTCTTGATGGGCCGCTTGAGCTGCGGTTCCAACAGATCGTTCAGCAGGTTCACAAGGTTTTCACGGCTTGAAGGTTTATCCGGGTCGAAGGCCTTCTTGAAGGCCAAATCCACCAGCAAATTTGCAAACGGGCTCTTTTCGCCCGGTTTCACGATACAGTCCTTAAGCAGCTTGCGCTTGGCCATTGTACATTCCCCTGTCGATATTGTCGTTCAATGTTTCAAACACGGACAATATAAACCGGCAGAAAGCGCAAGTCAAGACAAAATAATTTTGCAAAAATAGGTGGACAAAAATTCCGTTTAGAACGTCTATATAATTAGCAACGCCAATTACTGCATCTTCGACAGTATTACAGTCGCTTGGAGGGCGGCGTTCAGCAGTCCTGCGACGACGGCAGAGGCGACAAAGGCGTTTTTCCACTTTTCGGAATCGAGCGCCATGTACATCCGGATGACAATGAAGAGCAAAAGGATGCTTGTCATGTAATAGACGCGTTCACCCGAAGCGTACATCGTCGGCGAGAAATGCATCACGAATTCGCAGGCGATGGCTCCCGCAAAAACAAATAGCGGCAAAAGCGACTTGCAGACTTTCCACAAGAAGGGCACCGTGAAGGTAATCGCGACGGTCCACCAGAAAAGCGCAACCTTGTTCATGGCGGTCATGGCCGCCCACGAAGGCAACTTTGTTAACGGCACGGCAGGGTCAATACCGTACAGGCCGACATCCGAGAAGATGTTCACCTTTGCAAACGGCAACAGCGCTGCCACGCCAAAGAGAACGGCGGGAACAATCCAGCGGAAATCCCTGTCGCCACGGCGCAGCAGGAGCATCACGCCGAGCGCCCAAATACCGAGGAAGAACAAGCGCCCTTCATTTGCGAACGAGGAGATGAGCCACTGGAACGTAAGGAACAGATGGCCGCCCGCGCCCAGGTTCCTGAATTCTGGAGGGAGCCAGTCCGCATATTCCGCCTCCGCGCGCAAGGCATTACCCGGAGCCACAAAAAGGACGGCAAAGGCGATCAGCACAATCGCGGCCTGCGCCACGAGCCCCGTATCGATGCGGCGCTTACGCAACCATACGGTCACAAGGGAAATCAGGATAAAAGCGATGAGAGCGGCACCAATCTGCTCGATGGACATTGCGGCGACAATACCGAGCGGGATAGCATACGCGAGTTCCCACCTGCGGTAACCGCCGGCATAGGCGCACTTGACGGCAGGGGTCACCGCCAGAAGTCCGCAAACGATACTCCACGTGTAAAAGATGGAGCCGTTCACCCACACTGCCGCATGGCCAAACGTCATGACATCCATCAGCAAATAACCCGCAAGCGCGAGGACGAACAAGCGCACAAATTCCCAGTTGGAAAAAGCGTTTTGCTCATCGCAAACAGAGCGGCACGGACAAACTAACCTTCTGGAGGCGCTGATGGAGCAAAGGTTCAACAAGCAAAGAGGCAGGGCCGCGACCATCAAGGCATTCGCGATGCGCCAAAACCAGATGCCGCAGCAACGGAATACGACGTACACCATCGATTCGCCGCCCATGCGTCCGGTCCATGTCTCGTAACGGAACTTGAGGTAATCGAAAAAGCTGCGCGTGGATACCATCTCGTCAAAGATGGCGTCGTCACCGTCAGAGTAATGGATAAGGCAGAATACGCCAAAGAAGCAGACTACGAAAAATGCGAGGACTGCGCAGGGAACCCATTTCTTTTCGTTCACGAAATCGACGATTCGCTGCACGGTTCCCTCCCGGGTTATTCAGCCCAATGGTTCCCGTTATAGTTTTTCGCGGTATCGGCGTCCATGCCGATTTGCCGCACAAGATCCTCGAGGCTTGCAAACTTCTGTTCCGGGCGCAAGTAAGCGAGCAAGTCCAGCGCAAGGTGCTGGCCGTAGATATCCTCGTCAAAGTCGAGCAGGTACGCCTCGATGGCAAGATGATGGTTGCCCGGAGCCGAGGGCTGCGTACCGATATTCACCACCGCGCGGAAGATGCGTTCTTCACCCTGGCCGCCGCCGAGACGCGCCGACGCGACATACACGCCGCCCTTGGGCAAGAACTTGTACGGTTCCACCTGGAGGTTCGCCGTCGGGAAGCCGATGGTGTGGCCCAAACGCTTGCCGACAACCACAGTGCCCGACAGACGGTAAGGACGGCCGAGATACGTCTGAGCGCGGGCGACATCGCCGTTCAAAAGCGCATTGCGCACCGCCGAAGAACTCACGCGCTCGCCCTTGTGCAGCACAATGGAAAGCATCGCTGTCGAAAGTTCGGGGAATGCCTGCGTGATGGTCTCGTAGTTGCCCTTGCCGCCAGCGCCAAAGCAGTGGTCGTGCCCGAAGAACATGGAACACACGCCGCGCTTTTCGATGAGTTCACGGCGCACAAAAACGTCGAACGGGAGTTTCGCGACCTCGGAGGTGAAAGGCAACACCAAAAACTCAAGGCCGAGGCTTTCGATAAATTCGCGCTTTTCTTCGGTCGTCGTAAGCAGCAGCGGATCGCCGGGACCATAGAGCACGTAATTGGAATGCGGTTCGAAAGTGATGACCGTCGGGACGAGCCCGTTCACTTCGGCAACCGCCTTGAGCGTACGGAAAAGCGCCTGGTGGCCCATGTGGCAACCGTCAAAATTTCCCATCGTCACCGCGCGGCGGACCGCAGGGCGCTCGACGTTATCCTTCAAATTCTTTTCGTCTTCCGCACTCATTCAAATAACCAAAAACTAGCCGTCACTCGCCAGATACACATCCGCCATGATCCGGCCCGGCTCATACTTACACAAACTTAGCACTTCGCCCGCGCTGTTGGCAGCAAACACACGGCCTTCGGGGCCCACATTCTCTACAGGAACCTTCCACGGGATCCAATTTCCGTTACGGATAGAGGCAAGTTCCTTGTCATTCATGCGCACGACCGGGAAATCCAGCACCTGGTCGACCGGCACCAAGTCGCTAGCGGTCAGGTCGGCACCCTTCACGGCACGTTCCAGCGTCACCTTCCCTATGCGCAGGCGGCGTATCCGGGAAACGCAACCGAACGTTCCCAGAGCGCGGGCAATGTCGC
This sequence comes from uncultured Fibrobacter sp., assembly GCF_947305105.1. Taxonomy (NCBI): domain Bacteria; kingdom Pseudomonadati; phylum Fibrobacterota; class Fibrobacteria; order Fibrobacterales; family Fibrobacteraceae; genus Fibrobacter; species uncultured Fibrobacter sp. Next base: position 79,107 of record NZ_CAMZCS010000004.1, read on the forward strand.
GACCCAGGGCTCGGATATAGGTGCCCTTGGAACATTCGCACACGAGGTCAAACGCGGCAAAGCATTTCCCTGTGCAGGTCGGGTCAGCTTCTTCGACACAGCCGATGACCTTGAGCGAAGAGATATGGATTTTGCGGGGCTTGAGTTCCACATTGCGGCCACGTTCCATGAGGTCGCTTGCGCGCACACCGTTAATCTTGACGGCGCAATACTTGGGCGGGATTTGCTCGATATCGCCCGTGAACTGCGGAAGGACCGTTTCAAGGACAGAACTGTTTACAATGCCATTGGAGATTGCTTCGCTACGCTCGCAATGACAATTAGCATCTTGTTCCACGACCTCGCCGTCCCATTCGAGCGTATCGGTCTCGTAGCCCAAATGCAGGCGGAAACTGTAGCACTTTTCCTTCGCTTCGACAAAGGGCAGAAGCCTTGTCGCACGGTCGGTTGCGGCGATTATCAAACCGGACGCCCGCAAGTCGAGCGTTCCCGCATGGCCGACGCGCTTAGTACAAAAGACCCTTTTCAACGGGAAAAGGGCCTTGAAAGATGTTTCCCCGGCTTCTTTATCCAGCAGGACAAAACCGGGAATGGTCGATTTAGGGGCCAACTAGAGTTCCCCTTTATTCTTCAGTTCGGCGAGGATGCTTTCGATGCGCATCGCATGCTCGAGGTTCTCGTCCAGCACAAAGGAGAGTTCAGGAATCTTGCGGATCTTGATGCCCTTGCCCAAGAACTGGCGGATGAACCCGGCCGAATTCTTGAGGCCGATGAGCGTGTCGCGCTTTTCCTTGTCGCTACCCATCACGGAGACGAGGACCTTCGCATAGCTCAGGTCTTCGGTGATGTCCACGCGGCTGATGGTGGCAAAACCCACGCGAGGGTCCTTCAAGCCCTTCTGCAAGAGCTTGGAGATTTCCTCGCGAAAAAGTTCGCCCAACCTGTCGGTACGACGGCTCATTATTCAGCACCCTTTGCAGCAGCGGCAGCGGCTTCGGCCTTCTTCTTCTCTTCGGCTTCTTCGCGAGCCACGTCTTCGAGAGTACGGGCCACCTTGATTTCCTTGAAGAAGATGAGGCTGTCGCCTTCCTTGATATCGTCGTAACCCTTGAGGCCGATACCGCACTCGAAGCCACGAGCGACAGACTTGACGTCGTCCTTCATGCGCTTCAAAGACTGCACCGCGGTAGAACCGAGTTCCACGCCGTTGCGGTAGACACGCACGAGGCTCGTGCGGTCCACTTCGCCGTCTGTAACCATACAGCCGGCGATAAGGCCGACCTTCGGCACCTTGAACACCTGGCGGATTTCGGCTTCGCCCACGAGTTCTTCGCGGAGCGTCGGCTTGAGGAGGCCTTCAACGGCGTTCTTGATGTCTTCGATACAGTCGTAAATCACGCGGTAGTTGCGGATTTCGATGCCTTCCTTCTGAGCCATTTCGCGCACGGAGAGCGACGGCATCAGGTGGAACGAAATAATGATTGCCTGGGCGGTCGTTGCGAACAAGATATCGGATTCTGTAATGGTACCGACACCCTTGCGGATGATGTTCACGCGGACTTCCCTGTTGGTAAGCTTTTCGAGGGACGCGGCCAAAGCTTCGGCAGAACCACCCACGTCGGCTTTGACGATAAGGTTGAGTTCGGAGAGCTTGCCGTCCTTCTTCTCGTTAAATTTGTTTTCGAGCGTGATGGTGTTACGGGCACGGAGATCGCGTTCGCGGGCGGCCATGCGGCGCTTGCTCGCGATTTCGCGGGCCGTCTTTTCGTCGTCCACCACAATGAGGTCGTCACCGGCCTGCGGAGTACCGTCAAAGCCCAGCACCTGGCAGGGAGAAGACGGAGGCACGACCTTCATCTGCTCGCCACGTTCGTTGAACATGGCACGCACACGGCCGGCATAGATACCGCAAACAAACGGGTCACCCACATGGAGCGTACCGTTCTGCACGAGGATAGTCGCCATGGATCCCTTGCCCACGTCGAGCTTGGATTCCACCACGGCACCGCGCGCATGCGCATCCGGATTGGCCTTGAGTTCCAAAACTTCGGCTTCGAGGGCAAGCGTTTCGAGCAAGTCGTCCATGCCCTGGCCAGTACGGGCGGAAACTTCGATACAGCTGGTCGAACCGCCCCACTGTTCCACTTCCACGCCGCGTTCGGCAAGCTGCGTACGGATCTTGTCCGGGTTCGCCGTCGGAAGGTCGATTTTCGTGATGGCGACCACCATGGGAACCTTTTCGCGCTTGGCGAGTTCAATACATTCAACAGTCTGCGGCATCACCATGGAGTCGGCCGCGACCACGAGCACGATAACGTCGGTCACCTGGGAACCGCGAGCACGCATGGCGCTGAACGCCTCGTGACCCGGAGTATCGAGGAAGGTCACCTTGCCCTGGCTGGTCGTGACTTCGTAAGCACCAATGTGCTGCGTAATACCGCCGGATTCGCCGGACACCACGTGAGTCTTGCGGATCCAGTCGAGGAGAGAAGTCTTACCGTGGTCAACGTGGCCCATGACGGTAACCACGGGATGACGCGGCTTGAGATTTTCCTTGGACTCCTCTTCGACACCGAGGACTTCTTCTTCGTATTCTTCCATCATCTGCGCTTCGTAGCCAAACTCGTCGGCCAAGAGCTGGATGGTTTCGAAATCGAGGCGGGCGTTGATGGTCACCATCATGCCCATTTCCATGCACTTCGCAATCACGCGGGCCGGCATCTGGTCCATGAGGCCAGCGAGTTCGCCGACGGTGATGAAGTCAGAAGTCTTGAGAATCTTCTTTTCTTCGCCCGTATTATTGTCGGAGTGATCCTTGTGATAAACTTTCTTGACAGGCTTCTTGGAGAGGTCGGCCATCACGCGAGAGACGTTCTGGCGTACAGCTTCTTGCTGCTGCTCCCTCTGCTGTTCCATGCGGTCCTTGTTGTTGCCACGACGGTTCTTGTCGTTGCCATGGCGACCGTTCTGACCCTTGCCGCCACCCTTGCCGTTCTGCATGGACGAGCCCATGTTACCGGCAGAAGAGGCATTGAAGGCTTCCTGCATGGAGCCGCTGGAGAAGCCGCTATTGCGGTTGTTGCCGCCGTAGGGGCGGTTTCCGCCTTGGCCACCCTGGTTCGGGCGGCGATTGCCGTGGTCTCCACGGTTGTTGTCGCCGGAATTCTGGAGACGGCCAAACGTGCCCGTGTAGCCCTGGGCGTTGCCGTTGCCGCGAGGACCGTTCGGACGGTGGCCTCCGCGGGAGGCCTGCGCCTGCTGGCGAGACTTTTCGATACGGGCGAGAATCGCCGCATCGGGTTTGAACACTTGAGCCTTCATCGGAGGCTGCTTGAGCTCGGTATTCGAGGTCATCATCGTGGGAGCAGCGGCCGGAGCGGCGGGCTTTGCCGCGGGAGCGGCAGGAGCCGGAGCCACGGGGGCAGGAGCCGCCTGGGGCTTCGGAGCGGGTGCTGCCGCAGGCTTCGCTGCGGGAGCGGCCGGGGCCGCCGCGGGGGCGGGTGCCGGAGCTGCAGGCTTCACAGCCGGAGTTTCGGCAGGCTTTGCTGCAGGAGCGGGTGCTGCCGGAGCTGCAGGAGCCGGCGCCGGAGCGGCGGGCTTCACAGCCGGAGCTTCAGCAGGCTTTGCTGCAGGAGCGGGTGCTGCCGGGGCAGCGGGAGCCGCAGCCGGTTTGGCAGCAGGGGCTGCAGGGGCGGCAGCAGGTTTTGCCGCAGTAGCCTTCTTCGCGGGCGCCTTCTTCACAATCGCCGTAAGGCCGAGTTTCGTCTTGGTCGTAACCGTAGAAGAATCCTTCTTCTTCGGAGCGACAGGAGACGCTTCCGCAGTTTCGGAAGATGCAGGTTTCTTCAGGTTCTTGTTTCGGGCATCCTGCTTCTGCTTTTCGGCAGCAGCGGCCTCCTCGATCTTTGCGTATTCAGCGACGTCCACCTTCGACATGTGTGTACGCACAGCTACGCCGGCATCGCGGAGCAACTTCATCACGACGTCTACTTTGACGCCGTGCGATTCAGCCCAGTCCTTTGGTTTAATCTGATCTTCGCTCATGTATTAGCCTGTTCCAATTCCTTTTCGTCTTATTCTTCTGTATTGGCCTGTTCGTTTTCAGCGGATTCCACAGCCGGGCTTTCAACAGCTTCGGCGGCCGGGACCTCTTCGGGTTCGGCAGCGGCTTCACCCTTTGCAAACAAATTATCAGCCTTCATCTGGGCATAGCGGTTCACCTCGTTGGGGCGCGGCGTCATGACCAAGGCCTTGGCCTCTTCGTCCTTCTCGGACCATTCCTTCTCGCCGAACACGTCAAGGTCGCGTTCCACAAGCTGGGAAGCGAGCTTCACGTTCTGGCCATTCTTACCGATAGCCTGAGCGAGGTTTTCGTCGTTGATAACGACCACCACGCGGCGCGTGCCCGGGACTTCGCTCATCTTCACGATGTTAGCCGGAGCAAGAGAACGCTGGATGAACACGTCGATATCCGGATTCCAGTGAACGATATCGATACGTTCGTTGCCGAGTTCGCGGACAATCGTCTGCACGCGGGCGCCCTTCATGCCGACGCAGGCACCGACCGGGTCCACATGCTCGTCGCGGGAGTAGACAGCAATCTTTGCGCGGAGGCCCGGTTCACGGGCGACACCCTTGATTTCGACAGTGCCTTCGTAAATTTCCGGAACTTCCTGGCGGAAGAGTTCCTTGAGGAAGTCTCCACTTGCGCGGGAAAGAACAACCTGTGCGCCGTTCTTGCTGGATTCTTCGACGCGGGCGATGACCGCCTTGATGGAAGCACCCTGGGCGAGACGTTCACGGCTGATCTGTTCACGCGGCGGCAGCACGGCTTCGGTCTGCTTGCCGAGAGAAACGATAACGTTGCGGCCTTCGAGACGCAGCACTTCGCCGCTCACCATCGTGCCAATACGGCCACGGTAGGTGTCCATGATCTTCTGGCGTTCTGCATCGCGGATGTGCTGGGTCAAAAGCTGCTTGGCAGTCTGGATAGCCTGGCGACCGAAAGCCGTCACCGGGATTTCGATTTCCAGCAAGTCGCCCGCCTGGGCGGCTTCGTTGAATTCCTGGGCTTCCGGGACGAGCATGTAGCCTTCGTCCATAGCCTCGACTTCTTCGGCGGTCATGTTCGGATCGTAATCCGGGAAGTCATCCACGACTTCGACGCGGAGCATCACGTGGACTTCGTTCGACTCGGTGTCGATGTCCACTTCAATCTTCTTCTCGATATGGAGGTACTTCCTGGCAGCCTGGATCAAGGCCTGCTTCAAGGCGCCGATGACGACGGTATCATCCATGTTCTTCGCATCGACCACGCCCTTCAAGACTTCGAGTAAATTGACTTTCGGTTCGTTCTTCATAAAATGACCTTCCTATTATATTTGTACATCCACTTTCGCGACGAGCACCTCGGCAAGCGGCACGTCTATTTCACCCGCGTTGCCCTTGAGCGAGAGCTTCAGGCTCTGCTCGTCCGCGTCCACCAGTTTGCCCGTCAGGGGCTTCCCGGTGCTCCGGGTCACGCGAATAAAGCGACCCTTGTTACGGAGAAAATCTGCGACCGACTTCAAGGGGCGGTCCAATCCCGGCGAAGAAACCTCAAGCGTGTAGGCTCCCTCGATCAAATCCGGATTCTGGTCGAGCGCATCGGAAAGATAGCGGCTCACAGCAGAACAATCGTCAATGCTCACGCCCTCGGGCTTGTCGATATACAGGCGCAGCGTCTTGCGCTTGCCCGCCCGGAACATGTCGGCTTCCACCAACGTCACATGCTGGGCCTCGCAGGCCTCGTCGATAAGAGCATTCAACTTTTCTTGGCTTACCAAATAAACCTCGTATATTAAAATTACCGTCCGCATGACGGAGGATGTCTTGCCCTGGATCAAGGTCCAAAGCGGGGCGTCCTCCACGGACAGTCAAAAAACCGCGTACAAATAGAGAAATTTTAAGGGACTTGTTCAACCCCCCGCACCCGTGAAAACCCCTCTTTAAAGCCGTTTAGAGCCATTTAGAGGGGGTCTAGAGCCGTCCGAAGAGCATTTCAGCCTTTTCTGGAACATAAACAGGCAAATCGCGCAAAAAAAAGTTATCTTCTACGCCGCTATGGCATACGTACTATTGATTATCGCAACTCTTATCGGACTCGGCATCAGCCTGTTCTTCCTGAAAAAGAACGTTATTCGTATTCGCGAAAAGAACAAGAACGAACCGAAAGCGTACAAGCGCGGGCTGAACTACGTCTTGACCGGACTCTGGTACGGCTACCTTATCGTATTCTTCGTCGGCCTGACCATCAACAACACGATTTTTTAGTCTCGGGCCTCGGGCCTCGAACCTCGAGCCTCATTGCTGTCTCTGCCACCGTTCGTAAAGGAACAGGGCAATCAAATTTTTCCCGTCGACAAACTGGCGAGCGGCCTCCTCGTAAGGGAGGACTTCCGTGCGGATCCATTCGTTTTCATCCATGTACGTCTGGTCCTTGCCGTCCATCGCCTTGAGCTGTTCCGGAGTCACCTCGCGTTCAATCGCAAACAAACGAATGCGCTCGTCCAGGAGCCCGCAACTCGCCGCGAAACCATCCGTGGAATCGCCCCACCAAAAACGGGTCAAATCAATCAGTTCGGAATCCTCGGCGACAATCTGCGCTTCTTCTTCCAGTTCCGAGAGCGCCACCTTGCGGTAATCGCCCGTCCAGTCGAGAATGCCGGCTGGAATTTCGAGGGATGCCTGTTCCGAAATAGCGAACCGGGGCTGCCGCACCAGCAACAGGTACTTCTTGCCTTCGCACTTCAATACCACAAGCACGCCCACCGCGTTCCCGCGCACAAGGGCAATGCCATGCACAGGCTTGCCGTCGGGGAGCGTCGCCGTCGCACGCAACTTTATAAACAACGGTTCGTGGACCTTGCTCAAAAAATCGACCGATGCAAAATGGATTTTCGACACGACAAACTTTTCCTGGGAACGTTGCAGCCATTCCTTGAAAATCCGGCTGTTCAAGATGACAGGCTTGTCGGCCTCGGCGATTTCCGCCGCAAACGTATATTCAATCATTTCTTAGCCTTGCTTGGAGCGACCTTCGCCTTTTTCCACGCCTTGTACAATTTCTCGGCAGTTCCGAGCGAATCCGTTTCGGAATCAAGCATAACCGCCCCTTTACTCAAAAGCCGTAAAGCGATCCAGCTATCACGCGAAAGGGGGCCACAGGCCATATCGGAGGAATCAGGAGAAAACAGTTCGCGAATGAATGACCCCGTGTACCCTACAGAGAGCGTCTTGTACGCATATCGGTCGTACGTAGCACAAGCAGGCACCGATTCCACCAAAAACATACTCGTATGCCACGCCGTATCCCGATGAATACGCACGGAGCCCAACGCAGAAGAATCGTTTTCCCAATGCGACGACATACAATAAACATCATCGGAATCCGCGCAGGCCTGGCGGACAGGCACCAGCAGCGTGTCTCCGAGAACCCACTCGGTCGGGAACAGCGTATCGGTGACCAGCGAATCGCAATCGGTAATCTTCATCTTGCATTTCGACTTCATGGGGCGCCAATAAAACTCCAGCGGAGTGATGGAATCGAGCACCTTCAGCAACGAAGGCGAGCCCTTTGTGCGCAGGGGCAAGCTATCGTTAGATGCGAACAAACTGTCGACGTATATTTCAAAGGTATCCAGCGACATGTTTCCCCGGCGAACGGCAATCGTATCGAACACGGAATCATACGTATTGGCCGCGACAATGCGAGAAATTCCCTCAAGTTCTTCTTCACTCAAAACCAACTTGAGCATGTAACTCGGCCGATAGTAGGGAGACGGGCAATCCTCAACAGTCTGGTGCAGATGAAGAATCGGTTTAATGTAGTATGTAGAATCCTCTTTGCGCTTATCGAAAGAAATTCTCTTGAGCGCACAATTCGAATAAGTCCACATACTGTCCAAGTACAAGTAGAGCGTATCCTGGGCCAAGTGGATAGACTTGCCGGAATCCAGCGTCGGGCGCAAGTAGTAACCCGTACGCGAAAGCTCAATACTTTCACGGGAAACGTCCAGAGGTCCATCTTCGCTCTGCGTACACGCCACCAAGGCGGTACACGCCAAAAGCAGTGCTAGCAGAACAAAAATATGGCGCAGACCAAAGCGCATGAAGACCTCAACTCAAAAACCGATTCGTTTCTTGAATATAGCAATTGAGGAGGAATCCACAGGATGCGTATATCCGTAGAAATCGTTCCATCGCATAAACAATCCGTTCCGGCGAACCGTCAAGAAAAACATGGCACTGTCCTGCGGCATCAGGCGCCCCACAGGGACATCGGCATAAACGGAATCACCCACCGACAGCGGCGTTGACCAGAAACCGAGCCCAGAAGTCCTCGTCGTCACGTTGTCACCATGGTCAATTTCAACAAAGTAACCAAAGGAATCCTTCCCCACGTCGAGCACAACCCCCGAAAGGACCGGATATACAGGAGCCTCGCCTTCACCGCAAAAGACATCCTTCGTGAGAAGCGAATCCTGGCCTTCAAAATCGAAATTGACCGATATAGGAACAGCTGCCCAACCGAGCGGGCGACGCGGGCACAGGCCCGGGAAAAGGCAGCCCGTGGCCTCGTCTATCCAGTAGCGCACGGAATCGTTCTTGACCACCTGCAGGTAATTGTGTACCATGGAATCGCCTTCCAATCGCACCAACACGCCATCCAAGAAATCCTCGCTACCAGAGACCCAACGAATCCGGGAAGCCCCCGTATTCCTCATCGAGGCAACATAACGCAGCATGGGTGTAGGGAACTTGGTTGCCGTATCGCCAATATTCCAAACGCATTCATGATAGCCCTTCTTGAGTTCAGCAAATACACCGCCCGAACTATCGCAACGAGTCTCCCATGTTTCCACGACCTCGGCCGACTTGTTCATTTTCAAAGGAAGAGCATCGACAATCTTGCGGAACAGGCCGAAGGCAAAACCAACGGACACTAGAATCACAAGGAGCAATATTCTCAAAAGTGGAAACCGGCGCTTATTGAACGGACGTTTTCTCTTTCCCCGGTATTCCGAAAACTCGACAGCCATTTTCTAGGTCAGACGAGCAAATAGGCCAACAGGCCGCCAATCAGGACGACAAGCAGGATAATCGTCAGCACCGTACGTGCCGGGGACTTTTCCTCATCGAAGGGCATGTTCATCCCCTTCTTGGCAAGTTTTTCTTCGTCCTTGGAAATAGCATTGAAGCTCTTGGTAAACTTGCGATGCGAACCCGTGCGACGTTCCAGCGAGGTGTTCGGAGCCGGGGCCGCAGCACCAGAATAGGTATTCTGCGAAGCCACCTGAGGCTGTTCTGCGACCGGTTCAGGATCAATGGTAATCATCGACGGTTCCTGCGGAGCCTGGTTATGCAGCGAGAAGGCCATCATCTCCGCTTCGAAGGAGAACACCTTCAGCTTCTTGTCGAGGCCAGCCTTCTTGAGCCCATCAATAATCGTGGCGTTGTTCGTGAGCATGGCCATCATGCCACCACGGGCGGACAGTTCCGTCTGGAAAAGGAGCAACGCATTATAGGCGTCGCTATACAAGAAATCTAGGCCAGCCAGGTCGACGGCGACGAACTTGTCTTCGGAGCGCTCGTCCAGCAAAGCGCGAACATCTTTCTTGAATTGTTCGGCGTCAAAAGCGCCGATGGGGTTCAGCGGCGCCGACAACAAATCAAAAATTCCAACTTCACGATAGTTCTTCAACTGGTCCATATACGACCAAATTTATAAAAAAAAATTAAGAAAGCGAGAAAAATCACCAAAAAAGGCAATTATTCATCCCCATTATTCTTCCCAATAGGTTCCTCCAGACGGGGCGAGAGGCTGAGCTTCCTCCGGCGATTCATCCATTTTGGCAGCATCTGCACCCTCACCGGATTTGGCGGGAGATTCCTGCGGCGGCGGGGTCTTTCCTTCATCCTGGGCAGCAGGTTCCTCAATCGGGGCTTCGTCGTCACTGTCATTTTCCTGGAGCGGCCTGCGGGCGGCTTCCGCCGGCGACAGTCGCGGCCGGGCACTCTCGTCGTTATGGCCGAACAAATAGGGGCTCACGCTCACACTCACCCTGTGTACCGCAGAAAGTTCCGGGTGGGACTCGAAAGCATAGTCAATCTTGAAGAATTTAGCCACGACAAGGCCCGCACCGGCAGTCACGCTCCCGAGAGTGGTGAAACTGGCCAGACCCAAGCGGACCGAAAGACCAAAGTCAAACAGGAACTCTAAACCGCCACGGCCACCCGAGAGCCAGTCCAGCGGGTCTTTCCAAACAGGTTCGCCGCGGTCCTCGTCCGTTTCGAGTTCCAAATCGCGAGCCTCGGCATGCAATAAACCCGCTCCCTGCCAGTACAGGCCCAAGGCGCCATACAAGTAAGGAATATCCAAAAAGTAGCTGGCAGCAACATAGAATTCCGGAGCCGAGTATTCCGTTGTTCCGGATTCCCACTTGACGGCCGAAGACGTCCAGCCCTTGAGGAATGCCGCCAAGTATAGCTGGTCAATAGTGCGATAACGCAAGCCGGCATCGCCGCGGAAGCCCCAGCCCGTCTGGTCCATGTCGCGGTACAGAAGGTTGAACGCAGCGCCCACCGACAGCCTCTCGGTAATGTTCCGGCCCCACGATATACCGAGCACCCAGTCCGCAATGGAAAGCGTTTTGTAATTGGAACCTTCGGGTAGAGGTTCACCTTCCTTGACCCATGGAATGTCGTCGGCACCAAAGCGGGAGAACGAAATGCCCAAAGCCTGCCCCTCAGAAAGCGGAGTCACGACAGAAGCGTAGTCGTACTTGGTGTCTTCGTAATAGGCGGTATGCGAGAAAGAAGCCCAGGTATAGCGAACACCCGACAATTGGTACGGATTAGACATAAGTCCAAGGTAATCGCCATCAATGGCCATCGTCGCCGAACCCAGTGCAGCAGAGCGCGCTCCCGGTTCGATATCCAAAGTCGCATTGGCTCCGGTAACTCTATCCATTGCACAAAGGGGAGCCGTGCACACAAGGGCGACCGCTACCAACGGACGCCCCAGAAAGAGACTCGATGCGCAACACTTCTTCAAAATACCGTCAATCATCATTTTCTGAGTGCTAAAATAGATTATTTTTTCCCAGCAGCCCAGAGCAATTTTCCATGACGCTTCGAAACCGCATCACAGATTTCCTGACTTACCTTTCTGCGCGGCGAAATTTCTCGCCGCGTACAGTTTCAACATACAGAAAATCGCTCGACAAGTTTTTGGAACGGCTAGACGAGGACTCCCCCATCGGAGCGTTAAACGAAACAAACATCAAGGCTTTCGTCTGGGACCTCAAGATGAAGCAGAAACTCGCACCCGCAAGCATCTGCGAGCACCTCGCCGCACTCAAAAGTTTCGGCAAGTACCTAGTGCGTTCAAAAATTCTAGAAACAAATCCGGCAGAAAACGTTCCTATGCCCAAGCGTCCAAAGCGGCTAGTCGCCGTCCTCGGGCAAAAAGATCTTGCGCCCGAAAAGTTCCCGGAAATAGAGAACCCGTCACTCCAACAAGTGCGAGCCCGCATCCTGCTTGAACTCATCTACGGCTCTGGCCTGCGCATCTCGGAATGCCAGATGCTCACGTGGGACCGCATCGACACAAACGCAAAGCTCGTACGCGTACTCGGCAAGGGCAACAAGGAACGCATCGTACCGCTTACCGAAAGTTTCATCGACCGCATCGCAAATTACAAACAAATGCAAGTCCAGGCAGGGCACCTGCCTACAGCGACGGGCTACGTTTTTTTGAGCGACGACGGCAAGCCCTTCGGGCTACGCACGCTCCGTAACGACATCCAGCACCTGCTCCGCGAGATCGGCTGGGAGGGCAAAGCGAGCCCGCACGTGCTGCGCCACAGTTTTGCCACGCACCTGCTCGAGAACGGCGCCGAAATCATGAGCGTCAAGGAAATGCTCGGGCACTCGAACATCTCGACCACGCAAGTCTATACGCACGTGAACGCAGAACGGCTCCGCGCCGCATTCAAGAAGACGCACCCAAGAGCGTGAGGGGAGTGAGGTCGCTGCGCTTTGAGGTCGGCACTTCGTGCCTTTGAGGTATGAGGTAAGTAGGAAGTGATTAGGGGTTAGGATCTAGGATCTAGAGGATAGGGAGAAATATCACGGCTTCGCCGTCTTATATTGACGCACGAAGTGCGTGATTCTTATTCACTAGCCTCTAGTTTCTAGCCTCTCACCTCGAGCCTAGAAGAAGCACCCCTTGATGCCGACGGCGATGGTCCACTGCTGCAGGAAGTCGTCCCAATCGGGAGCGTTCCATTCCTTCATCGGGGAGTCGTCGTATTCATCCATCGGGTCTGCCGCATTCGCCTTGTCGTGGATGGGGAGCGAAAGTGCAAGGAACACCGGGAACGAAGCATCCGAGAATTCTATGCCATAAACGAACGCACCGGACCAGGCCTTGTGATCGGGGTCAGGACGCGGATCGTACACGCCCACCTTCTCCGACGAAATCCAAGCCACACCGAGAGGTGCGGAGAACGTCACGCCAAACGATTGCACAATGCCCAAGCGACCGCGATACCCGTAAGCAATCGATGCTCCCACAGATGGCGGAGTAAAGGCACCGAGATCGTTTTCGCCATAAGGCTTGAAACGGTACTCGAAGCGGTCGTCGGAATGGTCGTAATCCTTCCAGTAAGTATCGTTGAATTCGTTCTCGCCCGATATCAGGTGCATCGCGAAGGGATGCGTATAAGTCAACCCATAGAGCCAGATACCCTTATCCGTATCGCGGCTGTAATCCCAGCCAAGCGTAAGCGAATAGAGGCCCGAACCCTTCTGGAAACTCGAAGGCAGAATCATCTCGGCACCATCGGTACCGCGCTTGATGTCGTACTGCCCAGTCGGGATAGAAAGAGATGCCGACAGCGAAGCCGCACCACCGCTACCAATCGTCTTCGAAAAATCAAACGACAGATCACCCAGGCCACCTGTGCTACGATCCATCGGAGCCTGGTTACTACGGAACTGCACTTCTCCCCTGTGTGACATCCAAGGGACCGTCACGCCCAGTTTAGTCGACCACGTGGGCTTGATGGAAAAATGGGGAGAAAGTGTAAGCGACGAAAAATTCTGACCTACGCTATACTTCGTGAACACTTCCGTTTCGAGATATCCACCCGAAACGCCCTGCCCAATCCACTTGATGCCGTCACCAGAACCGCCACCGGAACCGCCAGCACCACAGCCGCCAATGGATTCCCACGGCGTCGAGACATCGACAGGGGATTCAAAACCAACAACAAATGCGCCCGCCAAAGCAAAGGCAACCATCAAACCGTATCCAATTTTTCTCTGTTTCATGGCATGCCTCACGGGAGTTCAATCATAAATCCATGACTCGTTCCTGTCGCAAGGAACTTACTATCTGGCGACCTGCCCCCTATCATGGGAAGCGGAGCAAGTTCACGGACATCGCCAATCCATTCCATGGCAAGATCCGAAGCGGCACCCGGCGAAAGCCGAACTTCGCGCATCGCCGTACGACCCGCAGACCCATCCTGAATGGAACTGACCGTATAATCCTTATCGTTACGTATAAACCCATCGGTTTCCGCCCAAACCACAAAAAGGCGCCCGTCATACTGGAACCAATGCGGCTGGGCCGGAGCGCTAATCATGCCATCCAGCTTTTCAATCTTCATGGGCTCGGAATTCTTGGAAAGTTCCTGAATGTAAGCGTCCCAATTCGTTTGAGAAGCATCGACCAGATTATAGGTGACAAATTTTCCATCGGGCGAAATAAGCGGGTTCTCAAGGGATTTGCCATTGTAACCCTTCGGCAATTTCAGCTTGACTTCCTTGCCGCCATTTGCAAAATCGCGGAACACAAGTTCGCGAACCTGCATGTTCTCTTCTTTCGTCCTCACAAAGACAAGGCGTACACGGTCTGTCCCGAAAAATCCACGGATTGTCGTATCGGATGCAGACGTATCCGGTTCTACTACGGAGGGGTCTACCCAAATATGCGGATCACCGAACTCGCTTTCTTTTTTATCGTAAAACACGAAACGCTTCTTGTCCGAAATGCGCACAGCAATGATGCCGTAGTCAAGATTGTCCGGAGAACAGGCCTTGCTTCCATTAACATCGTATGCACGGAGCGATGCGATAAAATTAGGATGCGTACTCCACTCCGGGTCCTGGAACTGGCAGTCCCCATTGGCCGTATCTCTCATCAAATACCAAAGAACGGTTTCCGACGTATCGGAAATTGTCAAACGGTCGTGCTGGCTCACCTTGCGATCTTTGGACGAGACCACATTGTACACCGAATCCGGAGCCTTCACGCCAATCTTGCTGAAGTTAAGCCACAACATCGAGGCCGGGAAACGAGCCGTATCCTGCGAAACCGATGGATTACAGATCTGGAACGAGACGCCTCCATTTATAGGAAACACCTTCCCTATTTCCGATTCCGAAGTCGAGGGACCTTTGTCTTCTACAGAAGCCACATAAGGTTCCGGATCGTAGCAAGCCGCGAACACAAGCAACGGCAATAATTTCAAGAAAAACGTTTTCATCGTTTCCAATATAGCATTGTTGGCCCTAGGCATTGACGACCAGGCCTGCTTTTTTAAACTTTTCGCGAATCAATTGCAGGTCGTGCTGGTACGGGTTCCTCACAAAATCCTCAAAAGCCCATTTTGTCGGGTGGAAAGAGCCCTTGGAATAATTCAGGAGCATGTCCAGCCAAACACCCCTACCCGCATAGAGTTTATAGGGGCCCCTTTTGTAGCTGGGCAAAACGACCTTGTCCAAGTCCATGTAACCGATGTCGATATTCACATTACGCGCCGTCAGGCTTTCGGCCAAGGAAAGTTCCAGCGCATTGCTGCGCTCCTTCTCCAGAGCAATCGTTTCGGCAGGGATCGTCTTTTCGAACGATACCACGCCGCGATAGAGGTCTGTCCCCATCTCGGGTTCATAATAGCCGGTCTTGTCAAAGGCAAAAAGTTTACCCCGGTGGCGGATTGGCCCCCACGTTTTTTCAAGCGCCTCGATAACAGAGGGGTTCCAGTCTTCACCCTTTTGCAAAACAAAGGCAATTAACTGAACCTGTTCCGAAAACTGTGATGCTTTCATAAAATCGCCTGCCTAGTGAGGCATAATCATAAGATTTGTTCGAATAACACTGAGCTGTTGCTCACTGAACCCCACAAGTTCAGTCTCGGATTCCATGGGGAACATGAAATTAGACGCATCGGGACAGCGAGAAATATCAGATAAAGACTGATAAGTTGGAGTGAAATCGTAGCGAGGAGCCAACCGACGGAAAGGATCCCTATAATCCGATACCATCCCATCCTTCGCAAACACAACCTTACGGCTACCCTTCTGGAAACAATAAGGCGTGTCCGTAAAACCATCATCATAAACGGAATAATCCCCATTCGCAGTTTGGTCCGAATGAGTCGCCGTCGTATGCCGGAGTCCAAAGAAATGCCCGGTCTCATGCAATGCGGTATACACAATGCGTTCGGCATTGACAACCATGTCTTCGCCGTCCTGCCGGTTATGATTCGCTACAACAACAGTACTCCCACTACCGCCGCCCATATTTGAGCCAAACATGTCCGACAAACCGAGCAGGCCTTCCTGTTTGAACCGATGGACCAAAACGATATCCAGCGCAGAAAAGACATCCTCTTCGGGCCAACCGCCCAATTCTGTCATCATTTGGTCTTCAGAAGAACGCCCCGCAATCCACGGTTCCGTTTTCGGGTACTTTTTCCCAATGACTGGATGCTCATGAGCAAAACGCACATAGACGGTATCCAGTTTCACACTTGTATAGAATTTTTTGAACCCGGCCTGGAGCATTTTGGCAAGGCTATCATAACTGACATCAAGATCCTTGATTTTCCCTGCAACAATAAGATTGGCCGAGAAATGATCGGAATAATCACCATACGCCTTGAGCCGGACATTCCTAGTCGCCCCTTCGTAGAAGCCTTTCCCGTCATTTAAACTGGTAATCCAAATCGAACGATCGCTTTCTTCGCATACAAATTTGTACACGTAACGTCCATTTTCCACAGATGGCTTTATCGAACGGACCCAAGAAGCCGCATAGGTTTTGAGTCGTTCGTTCCAGTAAACACGGAATAACCGCAATTGGGGATTCGCCGAGGCATAACCGTCTATGTCGAACGAAAGCTCATAATGTGCATTCGGATGCACGAATATTCTCACCCCATGTGCCAAATTCGCATCTACCGAATCCCCAGGGACATTGTCATTGGGAATAAGGGCAAACTGCAATTCGCCATCCGGTATAAAGCCCTCGTCCGTTTCAGGAGGTTCTACCGAATTACATGCCGCAAGGCATACCGCAAAAAAGAACAACAAAAAAAATTTTTCAAGACAAAAATGCTTCATTAAACGTCTTATAAGAAGAAGGTTTACTCCAATGTACAAAAAAAGGCAAAATAAAATGTCCAATCCATTCAAAGAAACTCATTTGTCCGCCAAAAAAACGTTCCAAGACCTGCTATCGCCCATAGTAGGCAAGCCCGCACTCACTTGCGCGCTCGTTCTCATGGGGACATACGCCAGTTTCGATGTTCCAACATTCGCTCCGGCACTGATGCTTACGCTCGCGATAGCGAACCACTTTTTCCCGCGATCGAGGCAATGGGTCGTATTCCTGAGCCTTGCCGCTGGCATCGTAAGCTACGATTTTGCGAACGGAGGTTCATGGTCATTCCTCCTCATGTCGGGAAATCGTTCAACATACGAACACAGCCAGCAAGCACCTCCCAAAGACGGATGCGGTCGAGTGGAATCGGTCATCCGCAGGGCCAAGGGGAACGCCTACATCATCAAGACGAGTGTAGGCAATGAAACCTACCGCTTAAGGATTGCAGAGCGTAAGATGCAAAGCAAGCCGAAAGTGAAAAAAACTCCGAGCGAAATGCAGGAACCCATGGTATTTGCAGACACAGCCAGTGCGGGTCAACCTTTGGATTTGTATTCCGTGACAAGCGAACCTATCGTCGTACCACGTTGGGCAACGAAAGCAACCACGGCGAGGGCGGCGAATCCGGGCGACACCCTCTGCTACAGCGCATCGTGGTACCCGGTGTCGCCCCCGCGGGTGCCGGGCGCGTTCGACACCCGCGGCTGGCTCAAGAGCCAGGGATTCGCCGCCTACGGGCGGTTCAACGACTACAAGATTGTCGGCAGCAGTTGGATTCCCGAGCGGACATTCGCCAACTTCCGCAAGTGGATTGAATCACGTTTTGCCGACTACCTCGACCCTGCCGAGACCGGACTCCTGCTAGGCCTTCTCGCCGGCGACCGGAGCGGCATTCCCGAAGCCCTCCGCAGCGATTTCCAGCGGTCCGGACTCGTCCACGTGCTCGCCATCAGCGGTTTCCACGTCGTCCTTCTCGCAGGCATCCTCATGATTTTCCTCAAGGCGACCGGGCTCCCCCTGCGCGCCGTACGGATTATCGCCGTCGCCTTGCTGTTCCTCTACATTCCCGTCACGGGCGGTTCCCCCGCCGTACGCCGCGCCGTCCTCATGTTCTCCGTGCCACAAATCGGCGCACTCTTCCAGCGACCCGCCAACACGATGAACAGCCTCGGGGTCGCCCTCATCCTCATCCTGCTCCCCGAGCCGGGCATCCTCTGGAATCCCGGCTTCCAACTTTCCGTCGCGGCCACCGCGGGCATCCTTATCGGAAGCCCGCTCAACCCGTTCGCCAACTTCCCGGAATCCCTGAAAAAGAACAAACTCTGGAACACCCTCCGAGCATTCGCCATCGACCCCACTTACGTCACCTTGTGTGCCACCCTCGCCACCGCCCCGTTCCTCGTCCACCATTTCAAGACACTCTCCCCGATGGCTTGGCTCGGGAACATCGTGGTCGTTCCCGGAATTTCGTGGGGCATGCAAGCCGGCCTTTTCGCCCTGATTTCACCTATCGACTTTATGCGCGAACATTTCTGCTACGCCGCCAGTTTCTTCTTGCGCCTGGCAAGCCTCCTTACGCGGCTCATCTCAGATTCCTCCATCGCCTCCGTCACCATCGGGCCGTTCAGCCCGGCCATCCTTTTGCTCATCGGCTTCGCGCTGACCTTCATTCCCGCAATCCGGCGCAACCGAATTGCCCGCATCTATTGCGTCTCGTGCCTAGTCCTTTTCGCCGGGATATTCTGCTACAACAGCTACGCCAAGGTAACACACCCGACGTGGAAACTGACGACCATTGATGTCGGACAAGGCGACAGCCATCTCGTCGAGGCTCCATCGGGCAGGCACTTCCTCGTGGATGCCGGCGACAACAGCAGGCAAGATTCCGGCAAAGACATCATCGTTCCATTTCTGCATCACATCGGCGTGCGGGAACTCGACGCCCTCATCATAACACACCCCGACAAAGACCATTTCGGCGGCGCCAAATCCATCCTGAAAACATTCCCCGTCAAAGAGCTTTGGGCAAGCGACTGCGCCATCAAAGAACGTAAACCCGAATGGCAACAAGTCATCCAAGAAGCACGGAAAAGGAACATTCCCATCCGAAAAATCCATCGTGGCATCCTGTGGAAAGAAACCTACTTTGAAATGCAGACCATCCACCCGCGAAACGACATCTGCGTCGAAGCCAACGAAGGGAGTATCACGCTTCGACTCAAAGGGCTCGGGCATTCCGCAGTCCTCACCGGAGACCTCACCATCAAAGGCGAAAAAGAAATCATGAAAACAGACGCTTATCTGAAAAGCGACGTGTTAAAGCTCGGGCACCACGGTTCCAAAACATCCAGCAGCGTACCGTTCCTGAACGCAGTCAATCCCACGTACGCCATCATCCCTAGCGGGAAAAACAACCGGTTCCGGCATCCGAGCAAAGAAGTCGTACAGCGGCTCGATTCGTTGAACATTCCCTACATCAATACAGCAGAACGGGGAAGCATATCGATTACGTTCTCCGAAGACACCACCATTATCCAGACCATGCTGGAGTAGGTCCACATTTTTTGAAAGATTACTTTTCGGAAAGAGCGTTCAACGTGACTTCGTGCAATAGCCCGTTCGTTGCGACACTCGTAAAGCCTTCGTAAATCGGTGCCGTCGGCTTGCCGTTTACATCGAAGAGTTCCGTCTTGCCGTCGATGGTGCTGAACTTGCCACCGGCTTCTGCGAACAGCAGCGGATACGGAGCGATGTCCCAAAGCGAAACGACAGGATCCACCATGATTTCGGCGCGGCCTGCGGCCACGAGGTAATAGCCGTAGCAGTCGCCCCAACCGCGATGCAGGCGAGCGCTGCGACGGAGCTTCGCAAAACCTTCGCCAAAGCCCTTGTCTTCCATCGTGTTCACCGTACCCGAAAGCACGAGCGCATCTTCGATTTTTTCAACCTTCGAGCAGTTCACCGGGCGGCCATCCAAAAAGGCGCCGCCACCGTTCACCGCCCACACGGCCGTATTCATCGCCGGAATGCGGATAAGGGAACACACGGGAACGTTCTTCTTGTAGAGTGCAATCAGCGTGCCGAACAGGGGAACGCCATGCACGAAAGCCTTCGTGCCGTCAATCGGGTCAATGACCCACTGGTATTCCGCATCGGGGCTCTCGATTCCGAACTCCTCGCCAATCACGCCAAAGCCCGGAGTCTCCTTGGCCCAGAATTCACGGGCCAGTTCTTCCGTACTCTTGTCGGCAATCGTCACCGGAGTATTGTCTTTTTTCCACTCGACACCCACTCCTGTCTGGAAATACTTCAGGATGTTTTCCTGAGCCATTTCCGCCGTCTTGAGAGCGATTTTCAAGAGCTCCAGATTTTCTGCCGTCGCGGACATCTTAGGCCTCCGCTTTCCATTTCTTGACAAGCATCACGAGGAACTCGTTTTCCTCGGGCTTGCCGATAGTGACACGGATGTATTCCGGCATACCGAAGCTTGTGAGGCCGCGGACAATCATGCCTTTCCTTTCCAGGAACGAGACGAGTTCACGGGCGCGTTCGCCAATCTTGACGCAGATGAAATTCGCCTGTGTCGGAAGCACCTTGAAACCGAGTGCCGTAAATTCGCGGGTAAGGACTTCAATTCCCTCGGCATTCATCTTGCGGGTCGCTTCCACGTGGGCCGCATCGTCCAAGGCAGCGATGGCCGCCACCTGTGCCGCCTGGTTCACGTCAAACGGGGGCTTGACCTTCCAGAGGTGGCGCACCACATCCGTACTCGCGATGGCATAACCGATACGCAGACCGGCAAGTCCATAAATCTTGCTGAACGTCCTGTTGATGAAAAGGTTCGGGTGTTCATCCAAAGCCGAGAACATGTTCGGATAATCCGCAGCGGTTGCGAACTCCGAGTAGGCCTCGTCCAGGAACACCAGCACATTCTGCGGAACCTTCTTCAGGAATTCGCGAATTTCGGATTCGGTGTAGTACGTGCCCGTCGGGTTGTTCGGATTGCAGATGAAGGCTACGCGGGTTTTGCTGTCGATGGCCTTCGCCAAGTCGTCAAGCGAAGTCTTCGCATCGCCCTCGCCCACGCCAATAAATTCAGCGCCGTTCGAAAGCGTCGTAAACTTGTACACGGAAAAAGTCGGCGTAATGCCCACACAGTTGTCGCCCTGGCGGATAAAGGCTTTGCCGACCATGTCAATAATCTCGTCGGAGCCGTTACCGACGACAATCTGTTCCGTCTTCACGCCATATTTCTGGGCAATAGCGCGGATAAGCGTCGGAGCATCGCCGCGCGGATACAGGTGCAGGCAGTCCGCAATCTTGTGGAACGCCTCGACCGCCTTCGGGGAGGCTCCAAGCGGATTTTCGTTGGAAGCCAACTTTACAATCTTCTTGAGACCATACTGTTCACGGATTTCCTCGATGGATTTTCCGGGAACGTAATCGGAAAGCTTAGACAGTTCTGGACGCGGTTCAATCATGTTTACCTCTATTTACGCGATAAAATTTAGCTAACTTTTAACCGTATGAGAAAAGTCCTGACAGCCCTACTCGTCATTCTGGCCACAAATGTATTTGCCCTCGACAACATCTGGGATATGCGCTATACATTCGGGCCCGACAGTAGGCCGTCCCCCAAACTGGGCCTTGGTCTCGGAATGCGTTCTGACTATGACCCCAATATACTTTTCCCCATCAACCTCACAAGCGGCCTTACAAAAAATTTTGACTTCGGTTCCAAAATCAACGTCCAGACCTACGACAAAATGGGCCACATGCAGGCATCCCTTGACGTCGGTGGGCGTTTCCGATTCAACACAACCAACTTCATCGAAGTCGATGGCTACTTTGGTCTAAACAGGAACAACGGTAGCGCAATCGTCCTCACGCTCGGTTCAGATCAAGTTATCTCCAAGAATTTTCTGAACTATTACGAAGCCCGCGCCGGTTTCCTCGATGGAGTCACAGGCGACGGAGGCTACGTAAAGTTTGCATTGGGAATGACGCCGACCCTCATTTTCGGGCGTTTCTTGCGTTGCATGGTCGAAGTCAATACATCGGGAAGTGCCGGGCACCTTCGCGACGACTTCATGATCGACATCTTGCCTAAATTCGAATTCGCATTCGGAAGCACACGAGTCCGCCTAGACTTCGACATCGGCGTGATGCAAGAAAAGAACAACAACCGCAAGGGAATTGGCCTGTACGTGATGACAGCTTTATAAGTAGGAAGTTAGAAGTAGGAAGTAGGAAGTCACTGTCTACTTCCTACTGTCTACTTCCTACTACTCAACCACAAATTTCTCGCCATCGTAGTCGATGGTTACGGGCTTTGCGGCACTCACTTCGCCAGCAAGGATTGCATGGCTCAGCGGGCGTTCCACATTCCTTTCCAGGTAACGCTGGATCGGGCGTGCGCCGAATTCCGGCTGGTAGGCCCCATCGGCAATGGCGTCGAGAGCCTTGTCGGTCAGCGTGAGCTGCAAATCCTGACGAGCGGCGCGTTCGGCGAGTCCCTTGAATTTCAGCTTCACGATGTCCTTGATCTGCGGCTTCGTTAAGCTCTGGAACACCAGCACTTCGTCCAAGCGGTTCAAGAATTCCGGACGGAAGAATCCGCGGAGTTCCGGCTCGATTTCCTTGAGCGTCACGGGCTTTGCATCACCCGCGCGGTTCTGGAAATGAGCAGCGCCCAGGTTCGACGTCATCAAAATCAAGGTGTTCTTGAAGTTCACGGTACGGCCCTTGCCATCGGTCAAACGACCGTCGTCAAGCACCTGCAACAGCGTATTGAACACATCGGGGTGGGCCTTCTCGATTTCGTCGAGAAGAATCACGCAGTACGGATGCGTACGCACGGCTTCGGTCAGTTGGCCGCCTTCTTCGTAGCCCACGTATCCCGGAGGCGCACCGATCAAGCGGCTCACGCTATGCTTTTCCATGTATTCGCTCATGTCGATACGCACAAGTGCCGCTTCGCTGTCGAACAGTTCGGTCGAAAGCGCACGGGCCAATTCCGTCTTGCCCACACCCGTGGGGCCCAGGAACAAGAAGCTACCAATGGGCGCATTCTCGCGGCTGAGGCCGCTACGGTTACGCAGGATGGCTTCGGAAACCGCTTCCACGGCCTCGTCCTGGCCAATCACGCGGGCATGCAGGCGTTCGTCCAAGTGCAACAACTTGGCCTTTTCGCCTTCGCAAAGTTTCGTCACCGGAATTCCAGTCCAACGGCTCACCACGAGGGCAATCGTCTCTTCGGTCACCTCTTCGCTCAGGTCACCGTCGCCTGCAGACTTCTTGATTTCTTCCGTCTTCGCGGCAATTTCCTTTTCCAGGTTCACGATCTTGTTGTACTTGAGTTCGGCGGCGCGGTTCAAGTCGTAGCGGGCTTCGGCCTGCTCCATCTCGTCCTTCGCCTGCTGCAAGGATTTCTTGAGGCCCTGCAACTCGGCGTTTTTCGCGCGCCTCTCCTGCCAACGGTCCTGCATAGCCTTCACGGCGGCATCCGTCAAAGCCAACTCCTCACGGAGTTCTTTCAAGCGCTTCACGCTGTTGTCGTCAGTTTCCTTCGCCAAGGCCTGCTCCTCGATTTTCATCTGGAGTTCCTTACGCTGCAAGGTATCCAAGGCTTCGGGCACGGTATCCATCTGCGTCTTCACAAGGCTTGCCGCCTCGTCAATCAAGTCGATGGCCTTGTCCGGCAAGAAACGGTCGCTGATGTAGCGGTTCGAAAGTTTCACCGCAGCCACCAGCGCGTTGTCATGCAGACGCACGCCATGGTGGGCGTCAAAGCCGTCCTTGATGCCACGCAGAATGGAAATAGATTCCTCTTCGCTGGGTTCGTCGACCTGCACAGGCTGGAAACGGCGTTCCAATGCGGAATCCTTCTCGATGTACTTACGGTATTCCTGCGTGGTCGTCGCACCGATGCAGTGCAGTTCACCACGGGCCAGTTTCGGCTTGAGCATGTTGCCCAAGTCCATGGAGCCCTCGGTCTTGCCCGCACCCACGATGGTGTGGATTTCATCGATAAACAATAGCGTGTTGCCGTCTTCTTCAAGAGCGTCCAGCACGGCTTTCAAACGTTCCTCGAAATCTCCACGGTACTTGGCGCCCGCCATCAAGGCGGACAAATCCAGCGCGAACAACTTCTTGCCCTTCAAAGCGTCAGGCACATCGCCGCGATAGATTCGCTCGGCGAGCCCTTCGACAATAGCGGTCTTGCCCACGCCCGGTTCACCGACCAGGCACGGGTTGTTTTTCGTCTTTCGGCTAAGGATCAAGATGACACGGCGGATTTCCTCTTCACGGCCAATCACCGGCGAAAGCTTTCCGTCGGCGGCCATTTCCACGAGTTCACGGCCATAGAGTTTCAAGGGAGATTGTTCTTCGGCGTTGGCAGCACCCGCAAACGGGTCCGAAAGCCAGGTTTCCACGACTTCCACGGAGCCCAGCGCATCTTCGAACACCTTCGCAAGGCCACGGTCGCCCGAGAACTTCATGAGGGCCACGAGCATGTCGCCCGGGGTCACCATGCGGTTCACCTGACGTGCCGCCTGCACGGAGGCACGCAAGATACGGTTCAAGTCATTGTCCGGTTCCACGTCGGGGTTCACGCCTTCCATACGCGGAATCTTCTGCACGAACGGTTCCAGCTTGCCGCGGAGCTCGTTCGTCTTCGCGCCTTTGGACTTATAAAGTTTTTTCAGGGTGGCATCCGGGCCTTCAACTAGCCCCACGGCCAAATGTGCCGCACCCAGGTAGGAATGCGAGCAACGGTCACGCAAGCTCTGCGCCTTCGCCAAGACTTTTTCTGCATCGTTGTTGAAATCGGACATATAAACCTCGATTTTTGCATTTTTAACCGCGATTTATAGTGCAAAAGCCGTGCCAAGGGCCTCGTTCGACAAAAAAACGTCCAAAAACGGCTAAAAAAGCAAAAAATGTCGCATTTTTCAGCATCATTTTTTCAAAATAAGACGCACGGGTGTTTAATTCCGCACAAATCCAAAAGCAGGTCTTATAGGGGCTTTATGAGCTGAGGAAAAAAATCCAAAACAAACGCCCGCCCCTGTTGCCTATCTAACACCAAAAGACTATATTTAGTATCAAATTCAGTCCGATTTTAAAACAAAAAGGCTCATCATGAACCCGATAAAGAACATCAAGCCGATTTCGTACATCAAGGCAAATGCCGCCCAAGTTTTGGATCACGTATGCGAGTCACACACGCCTTACGTGGTCACACAGAACGGGGAGGCCCGCGGAGTCATCTTGGATGTCGATACATTCCAGACCATGCAAGACGGGCTCAAGCTCTTCAAGTTGTTCGCGCAGAGCGAAACGGAAATCGCCAAAGGCGAAGTCATTTCGCAAAAAGACCTTTTTGATTCCCTGGAGCGCGAATTGAATGCCAAGTAAAAAATTTCAGGTCATCTGGTCGAAATCGGCCGCATTCGACCTAAAATCCATCGTCACGTTCATCGCAAAAGACAGCCCCAAAAACGCCCGAGAAGTCTTGGCAAGAATCAAACGTGAATGTAAAACGCTAGAGTCGTTCCCGGACCTGGGTAAAGTTCCTGCCGAACTTGAAGCCCTGCAAATAGGGGGTTACCGTGAATTATCCATTTCGCCCTGGCGAGTCTTCTACAAGAAACTCCTCAATCAGGTTTTCGTCGTAGCCGTCGTAGATTCCAGACGCGATCTCGAAGATGCGCTCTGGAACAGGCTGATGCGCTAGGGGCTCTTTACGAGCCGAGAAAAACAACCTTTTTACTAATTTTTCAATGCCGTAATCGGCACGACGATGACTCCATCGGGGCGTTTGTAGGCAGCGCTGCTCATTCCGCAAATAACGCAAAGATTAGATGGAGGAATGCCATCCGGGTCGTTGGAAATATTTTTTTGTATTTCCAATAAGTTTCGTGCGGCTTCATCAATTTGATTCGCTCCGAGTTTTATTTCAAAAGCGCTCCAGCTGCCGTCGGGCATCTCGACGACTGAATCAATTTCCCTGTTGGCATAATCTTGGTAATGGTACAATTTTCCGCCAAAGGATTTTGCATAGATATCCAGATCCCGTTCACAAAGCGATTCGAACAGAAAGCCCAAAGTGTTCAAGTCGTGCAAAAGCTTATCTGGAGTCGCGCCCAATAGCGATGCAGCAAGCGAAGGGTCGGCCAGGTGCCTTTTTTCGGCCTGTTTAACCCTAAGCTTTGAGCGTATTTTTGTGCTGAATGGGAGCTGGTTCTCAACAAGAAAGAGTCTTTTCAAGACATCAAGATAGCTCGCGATCGTATCCGTGTCGATATCGTCGTCATCAATTTCCTTGATGTCGTTTTTCAGGATTTTATTGGTCGCCGTGGTCGATTCGTTTCGGGCGAGTGATTTGAGCAACAGCTTCATCTTGCTCTTGTTCCGTTTGATTCCGTCGAGGCGGTCCATATCGTCGTCGACAAAGGCTTCAAGATAGGCTTTAGGAATAGCCATGGATTGTTCTGTAGTAAGTCCGAGATTGCCGGGCCACCCTCCGCGAACAACGAGTTCTATCAAATCTTTTAATTGAACGTCGCCCGTCATGACAGATTCTATTTCGCCGTTGCAGATGTCTTGTAGGGAAACGGCTCCGCTAGATGCTCCCGATTCGTATAGCGACATAGGGCGCATGCGGATTTTGGCAATTCGTCCGGTCTAATTTTGCAAAAAAACGCCAAGAATACGCGCATTTTCAACATTTTTTAGAAATTTCTCGTTCGAGACTTAAATTTTAGCATATTTCAAATACACACAGAAACAGAAGGAGAAACATGCCCAAACAGACTCTCATATTTGAAAATCCGGTCCAGCTTTCGGTACAAAATTCCATGCTCAAAATCGCATACAAGGACAATCCCGACAACGTCACGCTCAGGGCAATCGAAGATATCGCCATCATCCTCATCGACAACCATTCAGCATCGCTCACCACGCCCCTCATAGGCAAATTGGCAGAACAGAATGTCGCCGTCGTATTCTGCAACGAAAAGCACATGCCGTCATCCATGCTCATGAATCTGGACGCAAACACCCTGCAAGAAAAATACTTCCGCCTGCAACTGGATGCATCCCAGCCACTGAAAAAACAAATGTGGAAAAATGTCGTGGAGGCAAAAATCAAGAACCAGGCTCTTCACCTCAAGTCCCTTGGAAAAAAACACGACAAGCTCCTGAAATACGCCACCGGAGTCCTTAGCGGGGACTCAAGTAACCGCGAAGGGCTTGCCGCGCAATGCTACTGGAGAGAACTCTTCGGCAAGGAGTTCATACGCGACAGGTTCGGCGAACACCCCAACGATTTTTTGAATTACGGTTACACGCTCCTGCGGGCCGCAACCGCTCGCGCCCTGATGGCGAGCGGGTTACTGCCCTCCCTCGGCATTTTCCACAGGAACTATTACGACGCATTCCCGCTGGCAGACGACATCATGGAACCCTACCGCCCCTTCATCGATCAGATTGCATACAAATTACACGTAGCCAAAAAGAGAAAGTTGGACAAGGAAGTCAAGGCATCCTTTCTGGAACTGTTCTACACCAACATTCCCTTCGGGGAACAGATGGTGCAGCTGGGAACATGTCTCACCTACACCACAGCCTCCGTCGCGAAATTTTTCATGGGCGAAACAAAGAACATCGCCTACCCGAGGGTAGCATGTGGGTCGTAGCGATTTTTGATTTTCCAAGACACTGCAAGAGCGGCCGCCAAAACATGGCCAGGTTCGTCAAGGAACTAGAAAAAGAGGGATTCAACAAGGTGCAACGGGGAATGTACGTCCGCTACTGCACCACTGCGGACAACGGCAGGACACACCGCCGACGAATCGCCAATTTAATCGAACCCCGCTCCACGCTCTGCCTGCTGAGCGTCACGGACAGGGAGTTCCTGGAAATCTACAGCCACTTCGGCAGCACCAGGGCTCCGAAAAAATGGCCCAAATCCCAGGATTTCATCCAATTTTTCTGATTTTTTCAGCGTTCAATCGCTTGCGAACCCGCATAAAATAAGGTATATTCAGATAGTAGGTCTTATAGAGGCTCTTTACGAGCAGAGGGAAAACCTCAAAACAGCTGGTAGAGTCGCTGAACGGGACGCTGATGAACGAAGTATTAAATTGAAATAAAAAAAGAATCTATGTGGATGGTCGGCAATCTCCATCATACGGCCTACGAACGTCCCAAGTGGCCCGCCTCGGTTTCCACTTACTCACATAGATTCTCTTATCAATATACCTCATTTCTTGGAGAAAAGCAATGCTTGACGCCAAAATTGATGACAAAAAGTGCATAATCCTGCTAAAAGGCATCGAAGACAAGTCTAAAGACTTATCCAAGGCTATGAAAACCATCGCCGTTGATCTTAGAACATCCATTGAGGAAAACTTCGAGGTCGGCGGTCGCTACAGTTCACCGGGGGCAATTATTGGCGGCTCAAAAAAATGGACTATAAAAAACGGGCGCGGCACCCTTCTTGGTTCTTCCCCAGGATCAAGCTCTCTGCACTTGTCATTTGTTACCAAATTCGATAAAGACAGTGGTCTTATAGAGGCTCTTTACGAGCAGAGGTAAAGCTACGTATTCCAGCTACAATTATGCAAATAACAGCATCGACCATTTATTCTTGGATATGATTGGATACTTGTTCTCGAACTAGGAGGGGCAAAATGATTGTCAGGAAATTAATATTTTTTTTGATTATTGTTACGATAAGTTCTTTCGCCAAGGAAAAAATCGTCTTCGCAACAGGAGAGAATGTTAAGACGAAATTAAAGAAAGCTGAATATTATAATGATCTAAAATATTTTAAAGAACAAATGACAAATTTTTTTGGAGAAACTCTGCTAGATGTTAATCAGGATGGTTTTTATTTGGAGATGGGAAAATGGAGAGTCTCTCAAACGGAAATTTTGGGTGATGGGGGTTATTCTGCGTATATTCCTGTGAAATCAAAAAAAATGAAGATGATTTATATACCTCGATATCAGTGTGAGGATGGACCAAGTATGGGAAAATGCCGCGAGTGCTTAGAAAATGCCATATGGAAAAATAAAAGGAATATTTATGACAGATGTTATGGAATAAAACAGATTTCAGATAGTGTGGCAATTCTTATAAAGAAGTTTTTTGATGAAAATAGACTTTCTTTATGGGAATTAAGTCTTGAAAATCTTTATTCAAAAAGAGGGGAGCAATGCGACGATCACTTCTATATCCTTTCTCAAGAAAAAAGTGAGAGAAAAATTATCCGAATGGTCCCGCCGGGCTGTATTGATAACGAAATGAAAAAGAATAAAATCATCGACGAGTACATTTACCTGTACGAGCAGTTCTATTCTATATTTCACAGCAACTTTGAAGAATGCCGCTGGGAAAACCTTGCTGACAAGAAACAGTTGGACAAGTGCCTCAGCTACTGATGAAAAAAACTATATGTCTTATAGAGGCTCTTTACGAGCAGAGGGAAAACTAGAACTTTTAGAATGAGGATGAAATAATGAAGATTACTCTTGCTTTTTTATTTCTTGTTGGCATTTCATCTGCTCAGTTGTTGGAATCTGAAGAAAGATCAGTTTACCAAAATCATCCTAATTTGGATTATTTTGATAAAATTTCAAAAAAAAGAACGAATAAAAGTCTTTATCAATTGGCCCACGAAAGCTATTTTGCAATGGACAGCGCCAAAGGTTATACTTTATCAGGAAGAGAACTTCGTGCTGTAAATATGATTGTTTCTAATGTTCCGGGTGTTTTAGATAAGGATCCTTTTTTAGAATCTGTTTATATTTATAAATTAAATTCGGAGGTTCTTTATATTTGTATTGGACCAAATGAAAATGAATATTACATGAAAGAAAGCGGTGTATTCGATAATTCCTCAAAAAAAAGAGGGAAAGGAATGATTCGTGGGGGCGGAGGCGGAGAATATCTAGTAAATTTGAAAACAATGTCTGTTATAGAAAAAAAAAGTGGTGGAGATAAATGATGAGTCTTATAGAGGCTCTTTACGAGCAGAGGGAAAACTGAAAAACGCTCTCCTCTTGAAGGTGTTGCTCCGGCAGACAATACTAATATCGTCAAACCATTTGATGAAGAGTGGTAGTTTATGAAATTTTTTCTTCAAAGTTTGGTTTGCGCAATTATTTTGACTATAATTGATATGTATTTAACGCAGAATAGATTGGGGGCGTTGCCGAGAATCCCTTTGTCAGAAGGTAATTTTGTACTTGGTTGTTTTGTCTCGTTTGTAACATCCTTTGTTTTTTCACTAATTATTGTGTATTGTTTGAAAAGAAAAAAATAGCTGGGGCTGTTGCGGGTGCTGCCGGAAGTGAAGTGGGATGATTACTGCGGGATATGAAAGAGCTCTCTGTATCTTATAGGGGCTCTTTATGAGCGGAGGGAAAACCGAATCCCTACGGCAAGGGTACGTCCAGGCGTCCACCATCGAAGAGTTCACCGCCATACTCCAGAAGAAAAAAGGTAAAAACAAAGCCCCCCGACCCAAAAGAATCTATATTAGAAGTGTAACGCGGAGATGAAAAATGACACTCCTGATTATAATTGCCTGTTTATGCTTTTTGGTAGTCCCGCTACTTTGGTGCCTGGGCTTCCTTTGGGGATTTATCTGGAACAGAATCTTAAAACCGCTCATGGCCTACGAAACAGAAGGCTAGTTTTTCCACCCCAAAAATTAACGGCAGGGTGCAAAATCCTGCCTCTTCTGTCTTATAGCGTCTCTTTACGAGCAGAGAGAAAACTAAACAGATCACGGAGCTCTCGGTCTTATCGTCCTAGCAGGAGTCGGACGTATTCTTGACGGAACCATTTTTAAAGTATCTAATTACAAGAAAAAATGGCGAAAATCGCCCAAATTACGCAATTATGAAGATTTTTCTTGTAAACACGACCTTTCCGTTGTAAACCTTTACACCGGAAACTACCCCCAATTATACCTATTTGGACTATACTAATCTACATTATGAGAGCAAACGATAAAAGTTAGCAACAAAACCAAACATCCCATACACCAAACAACGGCGTTTCGCAAGGGGCGCCGTTGTTTTAATTTATACAGTTATTTTTGAATGAATTTTCCTGGCAATCCGCTCTATCGCCCACCGACGAGAATCTGATCAACCTTGATGCTCGGCTGCCCGACGGTTACAGGCACATGGCCCGAAGAAGCTCCGCAAACACCTGCGGCCTGTTCAAAATCAGACCCGACCATACTGATGCGCGGCATAATTTCGTGGCCTTTGCCAATAAGGGTTGCGCCACGAACCGGTTCACAAATCTTGCCGTTACGGATAACATAACCTTCATCGACAGCGAAGTTGAATTCGCCCGTAGCCGGGTTCACCGAGCCACCCGCCATGCGGGCCGCATAAAGGCCGTTATCGACACTTGCAATCATGGAATCGAGCGTATCCTTGCCCGGCGCAATAAAGGTGTTGCGCATACGGCTCACCGGGGCATATTTGTAGCTTTCACGACGGGCAGACCCCGTAAGGGGCACTCCCACCTCGGCTGCACCCACGCGGTCGCTCATGTAGTTTTTCAAAATTCCGTTTTCAATAAGGACAGTGCGTTGCGTGGGCGTTCCCTCGTCGTCGTACTTGAGGCTCCCCCACACGCCGTCCATCGTCCCGTCGTCAATCGCGGTAAGGCAGGGCTGGCCAATAGCTTCGCCGAGTTTGCCGCAGAAGGGGCTCGCATTGCGGCGGACCGATTCCGTCTCGAGCGGGTGCCCACAGGCCTCGTGGAAAATCACGCCACCAAAGCCGTTGCCCATCACCACAGGCATCTGGCCGCCGGCAATATAGCCCGCATCGAGCATGCGCAACACGCGCTCCCCCGTAATAGACGCCAGTTCTTCGGGGGAATAATTGCCCAGCAGTTCATAGCCACCCAAGGCTCCAGGAGCCTCATGCGACGTCAATCGCTCGGTGCCGTCGGTCGCCGTCACGTTTACATTTACACGCAACCGACCACGGGTCATTTCAAGGTGCAGCCCCTCGCTGTTCATGAGGGTAATAGCCGTGCAGCTATCCACGACACTGGCCCCCACCTGCACAATCTTCGGGGAAAGGGCACGAGCGGCGTTATCGGCGCGGAATAAAAAATCTTGCTTAATGGACTGCCCCAACAGGCGAGGATCCTTGTAAGCAGCATCGTTAAAATCGCATACCCGTTTTTCGGGAGCAAATTCAAAAGACTTCGGAGCAGCCCCGGAAATTCGACCGAACGCAAGCGTCCGGACCAACTTCACGAGAGCCTCTTCGCTATCGTCGCTGGTAAATCCGTAAAGCACTTCGGTGCCATAAAGCAGGCGGACACCAATTCCATATTCGGTCCCCGCAGTCGCCGTCTCGATATGCCGGTCCTTTAAACCCAGGCAAGAACTGCGAGTTTCTTCTTCGAAAATCTCGACAAAGTCAGCTCCAGCACTGCGGCCCGCTTCAAAAATCTTTACGGCAACATCCTGATTCACCTAGACCTCGCCGTTCATCTTCTTGCGCACAGGGATTCCTGCCGCAAGCATTTCTCCCTTGATACCGGGCACCGTATAGTCTCCGAAATGCACCATCGAGGCGACCAGTGCCGCATCGGCAGAGGTCTTGCGGAACAAGTCGACAATGTGGGCAGGCGTTCCTGCACCACCGCTTGCAATCACGGGCACCTGCACCGCCTTCGCAATCCTGTCGGTAATGGTGAGTTCGTAACCGTTCTTCACGCCATCCGTGTCGATGGAATTCAGGCAAATCTCGCCTACTCCCAAGTCTTCGGCCTTCTTGGCCCACTCCACGGCATCAATACCCATCGCCTGGCGGCCACCACGGATAAAGACTTCGTAGCCACTGGGAATCTTCTCGGAAACTCCGACAAACTTCGCGTCCATGCCCAGCACCACGCACTGCCGCCCAAAGGCTTTCGCGCCATCGGCAATAATTTCGGGATGGAGCACGGCAAGGCTGTTCACGCTCACCTTCTCGGCACCGGCCAACAAGGCCTCGTGCATGTCGTCAAGGTTGCGGATTCCGCCACCCACAGCAAACGGGATAAAGACGCGCTTCGCTATCTGGCGAATCATCTCCATGTCGCACGGACGATTTTCCGCACTTGCGGTAATGTCGTAAAAGACCAATTCGTCAACGCCGTCGGCACTGTACTGAGCGCCCATTTCCACCGGGTCACCGATATCAATATTTCCTTTGAACTTTACGCCCTTCGTGACCTTGCGGTTCCGGACATCGAGACAGACTATGAGACGTTTGGTTAGCATAAAAATGGTTAAAAACTACAAGTTCCTGTCAATGACGCCCTTCACGGTCGCCTTAGGCACAGCACCCACAACGTTGTCGACTTCGACCCCGTTCTTGAAGAGCTTCATGTTCGGGATGTTGGTGATGCCGAAACGTCCGCAAATATCGCCCACGCCCGGATCGTCCACATTCATCTTGGCAATAATGACGCGACCGTCGTATTCCTGGGCCAGTTCTTCGACAACCGGACCCATCATCATGCACGGGCGACACCAAGTGGCCCAGAAATCCACAAAAACGAGCTGGCCGGAGCCAATAACCTGGTCAAAATTCTCTGCAGTCAAAGCGATTGCTGCCATAAAAATCCTCCACGAATTTTTTTCTAAAACTAGAAAAAACTATCCTGCAAAAAAAGCGAAATCAGGAAATAAGCCTGAAATTATCCACAATCTAGACGATTCCTGCCATGCAAACAGCATAGCGCATCAGTAAATAAGACGTAGCTCGTCGGCCCAGAGAGTCGCACCGACCGATCCCTCGTACAAGTTGCCCAAAGCGCTAGAAGCCATCACGATGCGAATGTGCGTCACATCAAAATCATCCGGAGATTCCGTCTGCACCATGTGGTTATCGATACCATTAGTATTCTTGAGTTTTTTGTTAAAGACACTGGAATTGTAAATCGGCGATCCAGCCAAGGGCACTCCGTACTTCAATGCCAGACGAACTGTCTTGTAGCCCGCGCGCGAGGCATCCGTAATAGAAACGACATCCGGGTCATCCTCGCTGGTGACAATCGTCGCGCGATACCAAGCCGAGGCAATCAGGGTATTCACGTCGCTAGAGGTGCGGTACTGATTTTTGCCCTCGTTGCTTGTACGACTACGATGTTCAAGGATTATATACAAATCGCAAGAATCTCCCTTGCCTTGGTACTTCACGTCGAATTCCACGAATCTGGGGCGACCAGTGAACGGACGACCAAGATCGATGAGTTCGTTGCCGTCATCGTAGCTGGTCAACTTGAGCGTACCAACACCCTTGGGATTGAAATAGCCAATAAACATGTTTCCGCTAGCAAAGCGACCGACACCCAAAACAGAAGCATATATCGACTCCATCTTGATAACTTGTTCATTTTCGTTCACGGTAAGCGTCTTGGCCGAAGTAACGGCATCGTTGTTGCCGTTATCCCAGCCTTCAATATCGTTCGTCTTGCCAAACGCATCCTTTACCCAATGGTTGAAATCGCTTCCCGGATACTGATACCCCGCCTGCACGACATACTCGGCAGTCTCCTCGCCATTCGACACAGAAACACTCAATCCCCGACTCAAGTCGAAAGCATTCCCTTCAGAAATGCCCGACACCGTAGCGCCATCAGTTAGTTCAATGTCGCTGACCACGAGATTTTTCAAGTCCGCAAGGTAAGTCAAATTGTCGTAGTGGACATGGAAAACACGGGAACCCCCTTCATCGGCACTGTCGATGACCGCCGTACTCCCGGCAATCTTCATCGAAAGCAGTCTTGGCGGAACAGAGACCGTCTCCACCACAGTGACCGACACATTCCAAGTGGCTTCGGTTCCATCTTCGGCGACAACAACAATTTCGGCACCGCCATCACTCAAGTCCAAATAATCCTCGGCAGGAGTTCCTTTACGTGCCGCTTCGGAATACTCGGCATCAAAATAGACCTTGGAAAGTTTGGACTCGTACTTGGAAGGCACCGCAAATGAAATCGTCTTTTTCTCAGCATCAAGGTTCACTTCGGCAGAAAAACCGTTAGCCGCATTATCCAGCGTGAATGCCAATATTTCGGCATCGCTCAGTTTCACATAATCCCCGCTCACGGTCCATTCGGCAGTTGACTTGTCTTCGGCAGTAATAACCAATTTCTGAGGCTGGCGCAAGTCCACCTTCGATTCAAGATTGATGTATGCCGACGGCGACACCTTAATGGAAAGTTCCACCTCGGCAAGGTCTTCTGGCTTTTTCATGTGCACAACGACCGTCTTCTTGGACTCATCGATTGTCGCCGCCTTGACCTCGTCCTTCGCCGTCACGGACACAAGTTCCTTTTCGTCAGAAACGACTTCGTCCGCTTCCGCTTCGACCACAGTTACATACCACGTTACCTTGGAACCATCTTCTGCGACAATTTCAAGCTTCTGCGGTTTGGACCAGCTCTTTACGGAATCCGGCATCAGCGAAATGGACGCTCCTTCCGATACGCTCCACGAATCCACGGACGCCTTTCCCACATCCGAACCATTCTTCAGTCGCACCACAATCGTATCGCCATTTCTATTTGACTTCAACTCATCCTTGAAAATTATTTCAAAAGCCTTCTCGCTACTCGGGAGAGTCGATACGTCCACATACCAGGTTTTTGACGCCCCGCTTTCCGAAGTCACCACGAACTTCTGAACCTTGCTCCAATCTTTTACTTTTGTCGGGCTGCTATCCAAACTGGACTTGCGAAAAACAAATGATTCCGAAGTATCCACCTTGACTTTCGCGAGGTCCATTCCGTGCGCAAAGATTACATGGATAGTATCTCCCGCTTCGCGGGCCTCCAATTGGTCTGCAAACTTTATGCTGAACGACACATTGGAATCCAAAGTCACTTCACTGCTAGATGATTCCTCTTTTGAATCCTTACCCGACGATGCCCCATCCGACTTTCCAGAAGAACTAGAATTCCCTTTTTTGGACGAACTTGAAGACGTAGATTTTGCATCACCTGAATCTTCTGGATCATCGCCCGAATCCTCCGATTCCTGGGACGATTCCACATCGCCACCTTGCAATTCAAAAACAATCTGCCAGATTGCAGTCTTGCCGCTTTCCGAAACCACGATTACATAAACCGTTTTCGAAGACGGCAGACGGATTTTACTCCCCTTGCTTAATTTCTCCTTCGAATAGGCGACCTTTTTCGCTATGGAGTCCAGTTTTGCAGAATCGGACGGAAAACTCCGCACCTTGCTTTCCACAAGATGGAGCGACGCAAAATGGCTCACCCCGATTTTCTCTATCGTCACCGAATCCCAGACAAAAGAATCCGAAGGGGCAACAAGGGTCACCTGAATCTTGTGTTCGTCAGAGAATATCCGAGCATCGTCTTCCTGATTTTCAAAGACCAATTCATCCAAAGTCCTGTAATCCGACGCACCAAAAGCATCGTAATCCTCCGTACAGGCGGATAAGGCAAGAATCATAAAAAACAAAAAAAGCAATCGTTTCATAATTCACCTGCCGCTAGTAAACCAGTTTAAAATCATCAACGACAAGTTTGGAATTCTCGCCACCACGATACTTGTTATCGTTCCCGAGAGTTCCCCCAGCAACAACAAACGCATACGCCGAAGACGCAAACATCACATGGATAGTGGCAACATTCTCGTTACCCGTCCCCACCGAAAGTCCCGATGCAACCGGATAATTCGAAGACAAGAGCCCCGAATCACTACCATAGGCCAAGTCTACATGGACTTTGTGCATACCGATGCTGGAATTGTCCGTCACAACGCCCGATGCGACCACCTTGTTATCGCGACTCACGAGCATCACATAAATCAAACTCTTTTGCGGGTAAGTCGAATTGCTGTTTTTCACATGCGAATAAGAATAGGTTACGTCAAAGCCTGTGGGGCGCGCACTGAACGATTTTCCAAAGGTCATGTCCTTCGATATATCAGAAGCTCCAGTACTTGGCGTTCCGCTAGAATAACCTTGTTGGTAAATATCAATGGCCGAAGTACCATCATACGTTCCGGCAAAATAAAAACCACCGGCCATTTTCCAGGAACCTTCTATACCAATCCAAGATCCGGAAACTTCTTTTGTCGAAATCGTCATCTGCGATGACCCAAATTCAAGGTTCGCCTCCGACTTAATCTTAATCGCAGCCTCTGTCACTGTATTCTCCATAGCGTCACTTGTTGTCGCCCAGAATCCGCTATAGTCGCGAGCATCGAACGTCGTCCCCGGGAGCTGCATTCCGGCAACCACCGTGTACTCGTTGAGCACACCTAAATCGTCAACAAATTTCATTTTCACAGGGCGTTCCAAATTGGCAACCGTATCCATCGGCAAAACCCTCAACGCCTTCAAATTCGATCCGTAAGGAACTTCCACATAAACCTTGTTTCCTTCCACATGAACGGAGCTATTTTGCTTATCCACGGCAAAATCACTCAGGAGAACGACTTGATCGGAATCCGAGGATGACGGAGGAACAATGGGGGTCAACGGATCGTTCGTTGGGACCTCAATAACCGACGAACTGCTCGATTCTTCCGAAGATGAGCTTTCCGGTTTCACAGATGACGAACTGGCCGGCGGCACCGACGATGAACTCTCCGGATTTGCAGAAGAACTGCCAGGCTTCTCCGAAGACGAACTCCCCGGCTTTGCAGACGAGCTACTGGACTTATCCGAAGATGAACTCCCCGACTTTGTAGAAGAACTACTGGATTTCTTCGTGGACGACGAGCTCTCTGATTTTGCAGATGAACTGCTAGGCTTCTCCGAAGACGAACTCTCCGACTTTGCAGAAGAACTGCTAGGCTTCTCCGACGATGAACTCTCTGATTTTACAGAAGAACTGCTGGACTTTTTCGAGGACGACGAGCTCTTCGACTTTGTAGAAGAACTGCTGGACTTCTTTGAAGACGAACTCTTCTCAGCGACAAAGACGACTTTCCATACATCGACAACGCGGTCCTTCCCATCCAAAATCGCAAGGGCGAGCGCACCAGTATCGGGAACGGGAATTTTTGCGCCCGTTTCCACCGGCATAGCCCAATCCAGTTCAGGATCTTCCAGGTCATCCCCCACAACGACATAGGCCGAATAGTTTCCCGAAAATTCAAACTTCTTCACCTTGACCGTACTTTCGGCATTCTTAGGATAGTTGCACTCGATCGTACGCGTCAACGAATCAACGCCGCCCTCTTTCATACAATCAAGTTCCAACAATTCAACCGGTCGCGAAACAGGATGAACGACTTCGTCGGAATCGCCACACGAAGTCAG
Source organism: uncultured Fibrobacter sp. (assembly GCF_947305105.1). Lineage (NCBI taxonomy): Bacteria > Pseudomonadati > Fibrobacterota > Fibrobacteria > Fibrobacterales > Fibrobacteraceae > Fibrobacter > uncultured Fibrobacter sp. The sequence goes on from NZ_CAMZCS010000004.1 coordinate 116,943, forward strand.
CAAGGCAAAAGCCAGCGCCACACAGGGAAGTAATAAACCATTTCTCACAAACATGTGCACACCTCCCTAGAAGAAATAAACCAAGGAGAAATCCAAGGCAAGCAAATTGATGGTAAAATTCACGACATTATAGACAAGTTCGCTATGTTTCTTGTCATTTTCTTCCACCTCAACAATAGAGGAACTCAAGCCCAACAAGCCAACCGATGTTTCAAAGGCCAACTTGTCCAACACCATAATGCAAAGGCCAGGATTCAAACCGAACTTGAATGTCCACATGCGATTCCTCGTCCGGGATATGTCCTCGCCATCGTCTGCCTGCGAAAGTCCGTAGGAATATTCCACCATAAGGGAGGTCTCGTTGAAAAAATAGAGAATCTTGGAATCAAGCACCTTAAGGTAATTCTTGAGGAACGGCTGCACAAAGAACCCGTTGCTCACATACTTTCTATGCTGCGACAAATCGACCAAATCTTCCATGAGGGAGAAATCGATGTCGTACCAAGTCCGAGAATAACCGGCACGGAGGCCCAAAGCCAAGGCGTCCTTTATAAAGTAGCCACCAAAAGCCTCTACCGTAAAGGAATAACCTTCCGCCTCGTAAATTTCTCCAATAATCACGTCAAGCGCATCGTCATCCGTCTCCGCTTGAATAAGCGAAAGCGTCGCACCACCTTGGAGATGCCCCTTCGAAATAGCTTCATCTTTACTGACCGGATAGAGGGAACCCAAGAGGCCTCCCTTTCGCGAAGAATCAGCGGATGCAGACAATGCAGACGAATCCTTCCCAGCTTGTGCCAAGACGGAAACGCAAAGAAGAAGAACAAACAAAAAAATCTTTGAAGTCATAAGACAGCAAACAGGGGTTAAGCATTTAAGAAAAATGCTCTAGAAGACATCGAAAAAAACTAGAATGACCAGATAAAACCGACCGTGAACAATCCAAGACCGACAGCACCAAGACTTGCGGCGACAATCCCCTTGATATCGCCCTTATGATTCAAATCGTGGTTGTCCTTGACCATCTTTTTCGTATCCTCGCTCTCAAAAGCCGAGAGGTTGTACGCTTTTTTCTTATCGGCAGCATCGCTCCAATCTCGCTCGGCGAAGTACCAAAGAATACCTCCCGCCAAGAACGGGGCAATAGACCCTAGGAGCATGTAACGCCCCGTACGGCGCTGGCTACGTTCCGCATTGAAAGCCTTCTGTTCTTCAATGAACGGGAGGTCATCCAAGACCGGCTGCATCTCGACATTGATGAAATTCGGCATGAACGCCTTGATTTCGGTTGTCACCATCGTATCGCGATAACCCACCTTGCGCAAGTAGATATCGACACTGGCCTGGGGCTTTACATCCTCAATGACCACATCGGTCATGTACTGCGGCATGATGTTTTCTGTCGGGACCTTGTTGATGAAAACTTCCACCGCTTCAGGGTCCGTATTGAGCGTTATACGCGTAGACGGGCGCTGCACAGGAATCGTAACTGTATTCAAGCTGTCCGCATTGATTTTCACAATGGTAGTTCCCCACCATTCCACATCTTTCAAAACTTTCATCACCGAGATTGTGTACTTGCCCGGCTTGATATTCTTGATGGTATCGGGCGCCACCTGCTTGAGCGGAATGCCGTTAACAAACAGCGAACAAGCTTCCGGATTCGAAAGGACCAAAAGATTTGCCTTTCCGGGCGGATAAAGTTCCATTTCCGGTTCTTCATCCACGACCGGTTCAGGAACTACGTAATTCGAAAGGGTGAGGTCGATCATCGTCTTGTTTTCCATATCATAGAGCCTCTTCAGGTCTAGACGGAAAAACTTGATGAACGGATTCTTGTTCGCCGCCTCGATACTGTCGCGAATATCGCGCTGGCGGATTTCCTCTTCAATCTTGGCAATTTCTTCGTGCTTCAGGCGAACATCTTCTTTTTCAAGAGCCGTTTCCAAATCGTCTCCAGAACCATCGTCGACCACCGCAGCCGGTTGCGGTTCATCACCGTTTGCCATGGACTTCTTGACTTCGTCTGTCATGATGACACTCGTGGAATCTTTAGCCGGCAAGGCATCATCATCGTCATCGTCTTCTTCCACTTCCTGTCCATTGGTATTCTGGAGGGCGTTGTTCTCCGCATCATCAAGCGAACTGATGAGTTTCAGTTCTTCGGCATTCGGGGCACGGAGATATACGGTATCATGCTGGGTTTTCACGTAAATCGCTTCCTGTTCCGCAGATTCCCCCACAACCCAATAGCGAACGGGGACCTCGCGGCACCAAGCCACAACAGCAAACACAGCAAGGATAAATAGGATACGTTTCGTCATGTAAAGAAATATATATAAAACAGAGGTAAAAAGCTAAAATTTCGTCAATTTCGCGCAATATATAGGCCCACGGCCTTCAGATGTGTCCGGGAGCACATGGACTCCAAATTCCGTTCTATCCGCTCCCGGTGGAATCTCCTCGATGGGCTCAACTCGCATAGCAGGTCTCTTTTTCAGAATTTTCTCTACGACCTTGTCGTTTTCGAGCGGAGAAAGCGCACACGTGCCGTAAACAAGGACACCGCCCGGCCGCAAAGCATCGACTGCGGAGGCCAGCAGAGCGCCCTGCTCCACAGAAAGGCGCTTCACGCGCTTTGCCGACCACACTTCTAGGTGAGCCGGCGAATTCAGGACATGCCGGTCCGAAGAACACGGCGCATCCAGGAGAATCCTGTCGTACGATTCTTTTTTGTGAAGCCCAAACTTTACGCCGTCATAGCCGGTCACTTTGACAATCCCTAGCCAAGAAGCCGGCAAAGAATTCTCCAGAACATGCGTCAAACGCAACCGACGGTCCGGAGACCTGTCGTTACTTTGTAAAGAACCTTCCCCCTGCAACATTGAGGCAATCACAAGCGACTTGCCACCCGGAGCGGCACACATGTCGAGCACATCCATACCGGGTTCCACAGCAAGAGATTTCGCTGCAAAGACCGAAGCCTCGTCCAAAAAATAAGGCTCCAGAGACTCCCCGAACTGCAAGCGGACAGCATTGCCTTCGCCCTTCAAAGCCTCAAGCAAAGCAGGCCAGCGATCGCCGTATAACTGCGAGAAGTAGTCGAAAAATTCCATAGCGCAAATATAGTGATTTAGAGGTTAGGATTTAGGATCTAGGGGCTAGGGAGAATATTGACGCACGAAGTGCGTGATTCTTTTCACTAGCCCCTAGTCTCCCCCAAAAGGGGCCAAGCCCACATAAGTGCTAAAGCACTAAGTGGTCAAAGGTATTCTCTAGCCCCTCACCTCGTGCCTGAAAACAAAAAACCCTGCCGGTAAGCAGGGAATTTTCGTTGAGCTACCAGGATTCGAACCTAGACAAACAGAGTCAGAATCTGTTGTGCTACCGTTACACCATAGCTCAGTGTGGGCACAACATTAGAAAAATTTTCCCGATTGTGCAAGGGGTAAATGCATTTATTTTATCACTGGAGGGGTATAAGTCATGCCCTGCTGGTTCAAAGTCACCCCTTCAGGCAGGTTTACATCGACCTGGGAGACAAATTGCGAAATCGGCGTACCCATATCCAGCAGCGTCGAGACAACCTTCGGGTCCCCGGTGTAGAGAATCAGGTCCTGCTCACCGTACGGCAGGTCAGACATCATTATCAGGTTGTTGGACATCGTCATCAGGTTACAGGTGACATCCCTGACGAAATGGGTCGTGCCCTTAATGCCGAGAACAACGCTGTTAACCACCCCCATACAATCGTTCGGGGAATCTTCATTCACAGAATCCGGGACAACACGGACGCTGCCGACCATTTTGGACGGGCGATGCAAAGTCACGGTTCCAACATCCAGGGTATCCTTCTTGCTCTTGATATCTTTCACGTTCACGTACTTGGAAACACCAGCCTCGCTCACCTGGTTATCGACCAGATAGCGGAACTCGACTCGGAAACTGTCATAAGGGACGTCCTGAGGAATCGGCAGGAACCAACGACCATCGCCGTCCGTCACCGTTTCCGACTTGAACACCAAGAGGTCACCTTCAGTGAAATTGAAACCATACAGGTCGGTCACAAGCTGGACTTCCACTCCCTGGCAGGGCTTTCCATTCTTGCATTTGACCATTCCAGAAATCCTTCCGCTATTTTCGCGTTCCCTTATCAGGGTATCAACAGGAACGTTCGGCGAGACACTCCAAAGGAACGGTCCGATTTCAATAGACTCCCCTTCCTTCACGCTTCCCTTGGCCATTGTCCAATCACGGAATATCAGGGAATCGGCGATGCCACGTTCAGACAGTTTCGCGACAATCTGCGGATCGCCAGGGCAGAAGGCCAACTTGACCTTACCCGACGGAATAAGCATCGAGAACGAGTCACCGGCAAAGACACTGCGACTGATTAGCGTGCCCGGCACAAACGCCAAGAAATGGGACCCGACAGCCACCTCAGGTTCGGACAATTCCTGATAGAGCAGCTTGCTATTGACAATGGAGGCCTTGGTCAACTTTATAGGTTCAAGAGTCGAATCTTTTACGACAACCTTCGACTGGAAATAAATCTCGTTCGAAACAGTATCGATAATGGCAATCTGGAAGGAGTCCGCCAGCACAGAATCAACAACGGAGAACGCTCCAGCGCTGTCCGTTTGGAGTTCCACATAAGTAGGCACGGCAATTCCGGCAGATTCCTTGGACACACGAGCCATGCGCACAGTCACGTTGACGGCAGCCTTGCCGTCGGTGCGGGTCACGGAGCCGACAATAGGTGCCGCAGAAGCAATCGTATTCTCGGTATCAGTCGCAGTACCGCTGATACGCACACCGCCGTTGTCATCATCGGGCGTCGAGCAACCCACAACAGCCGTCAAGGAGACGACCGAAGCAAGAACAGACAGGAACAAGAACGAACTTCTCATTTTGCCTCCTTTTCTTTGCTCAACGGGAAAAATTGGACGTTCAGTTCGCAAATCATGGATTCGCCTTCGTCAGAGCGGACGATGTCCAGGATTTCCTTGCGGAACAAGTCAATCTTGTTGATGATGCGCTCCAGCCCCTTGGCCGACACGCTCATCGTCGTGCAGGACACGTTACGCCTTTCCACACTGTAGTGGTCGATGGCTTCCTTGCCCAAATCTATCATTTGTTTTTGGAACTGGTGGACAAAGAGCGGAGCAATTTCCCTTCCGCTGGATATAGTTTTGTTCACAGAGCGGTAAAAACCGTCCACAAGTTCAATCAGTCCCAAGTCCAGAAGCAACCGGATAGCCTGTTTTGCCTGCGGCACCGAAATGCGGGGATTGAGGAACAAAGCCAGTTCAGGAATATTCTTCTCGTTAATATCCAAAACAGCAAGCGACTCGCGCACGGCGACATAGTACCACTTGCTATAATACTCCTGCTGGTTGCGAGTCAACGTCTTCGTGGCTCGCGGAAGAAGCGCCGACATCTGATCAAAGATCTGTTGCTTGGATGCTGGAGTTTCGGCGTGAGTGAAATCCACCATCAGCTGGAAGTAACGGCCTTCGCGTTCGTTCAAGCCCAATGCGGCAATGAACTTGGTAACCATGGTCGGAGTAAGCGACTTACGCCCCTTAATCAAATCCAGATAAAAACCGGACGAACTATAACCGACCTTCTTGGCGAAGGACCGATAAGAGAAGTAACGCTGGACAGACTTCTGGTATTCGTAGTAGTCCTGAAGGTACTTCCTATAATTATAGTAGGCGTAGACGTTCATCATTATAAATCTAAATTTTTTTCTTGTTTCTGGGAACACCCTTTTTAAAAAAAAATTATCAAATTTTTCGCGAAACCGCTCAGACATTGTGCTAGAGAACACTTTGGGAACACTTTTTCACAAAAAGTGTGTTCACTTTCAAATTTTTTAGCTATATTTAGAGAACACCCAATCCCATCCCTCGGACTTCCGCTTAACTCCAAGCGGAAGTCCTTTTGTTTTTAACGTTCACTAAAGAGAACACTCACAGTTTTTTATATTTGGTACATGAATTTCAAGCAGGCTCTTTCCGGCACCGTTTCTCGCATTCTCCGATTCATAGGAATAATCGCAGTCCTATACGTAAGCATGGTATTCTACCTCGCCCTCACCGAACGCAGGAACGCCTACCCGCGCGCCATAAGCCACAACGAGGCTAGAGCCGCCATACAAGAAACAGCGAAAGCCGCCGAATGCTCGCTAGAAGACGGCACAACGCTCAATGGCTGGATTGTCGGGAACAACGAAGCACCGGCCCTTCTTTACTACCCTGGTGCCGACGAAGATGCGGCACAGTTCCTCGCCGAAATGGGAACGACAGACGAACTCAGACTTATAGCTTTCAACTATCGCGGAAGCGCCGACAACAAGGGAACACCCTCCCAAGAAACATTCGAACCCGACGCAAAAGCCATCGCTGAATGCGCCTCACAACTGGCGGGTGGTCACGTGCAATTCCTTGCAGGGCGCGGAACAGGCGCGATTCTTGCCGCAGAGCAACTTGGCAACAATCAATCACTTATTCTTATCGACCCCGTAGAAAGCATCGCCGACGCTCTTGCCAGAAAATATCGTTTTCTCTATCCAAAATTTCTCGTACGTTCAACGCTTCGCATGCCTGAAAAAGAGCTGTCCAAAAGGCAAAATCAAGTATCCATTCTCTTTGACCGCAAAAGCGAGCGTGATGCCGCTCACATCGTTTTCGGAAAGATTCCAAATTCCAAAGCCACAGAAAGGCTCGGAGAAACCTTCAAAGACATCATTTTAAAAAACATACAAAAGAACTAATTCATCCGTAAATCCTTATTTTATAAGGGTTTCTGCGCATCGACCGCTCTCGTGACACGTAACGACATTTTTACATAAGTGTGACGAATATCAAAAAAAAGCCATTTTATTGCTTTTTTCTTACCATGGTTGCAACAAGCGAAAAAAATTATTAATTTATTGCCAAAACAACAAACAAACAAAGAGGTGTATAATGGAAAACATTGTTGTAAAAATGGACATCCGTGGTTTCATCCGTTTCTCGGAAGATGTAGCCAAGGCCATCAAGCTCGACAAGATTGCGGAGAAGGCTCCCAACAAAGAAGCCTACGCCGACATCGAAGTGGATCCGGTTGGCAAGCGCATTTCCATCTTCCCGACGGCCAAACTCAAAACCACTTCCTTCCGTTTCACTCCGAACAATAAGGGTTACCTGCTCTACTTCAAGGGCGCCCTGAATGCCATCGGTGAAGAAATCGCGACGGGAGCTTACTACCTGACTCAGGAAAACGGTAAGTTCATTTTCACTGGCAAGAAGCCTTCCAAGAAAAAAGGTCCGTGGCAGGTTCTCGCTTGCCGTAACTCCGTCGGTCTCCCGATGCTCTCCATCGACTCCCGCGGAACCATCATCTTCGACAAGCGCACCAGCGGCGACAAGACCGGCGTGAACACGGCTGTCAACAAGACCATGGTTGCCGAATACGACACTGCGAAGAAGACCTTCAAGCTGACCTTCAGCAAGGACAAGGGCTTCATCAACGTTCGTACTATCGCGAGCCATGCCAACGCCTCCTTCATGGGCACGCTCTCTTCTCACGGCATCGCCCTGCCCAAGAAGAGCTTCCGTACCACCTGTAACATTAACGGCAAGGTAATCACGTTCAGCATTGCCTCCCTCGTTGCCGAACAGAAGGCCGCCGCTAAAGCAAAATAAGGTAAAGAATGTTTGAAGTTCTCAGCGTTTTTTACCCGACCCACTATAATTTTGCTGCACTCAGCATTCTCTTGACCATTACGATCATTTGGTTGCTGACAAAGAAAAATTACAAGTGGACCATTATCTTTCTCGTCATCCTCGTGGCGTTCAATATCGCCATATACAAAAGGACCGAGGGAAAGACATGGACTATCAGCTTTGACGACGAAACATCAAAAAGTTCCGAAATTCAGGAAGGCGCAAAAACCTACACCTTCTCTGCACACAAGAACTGGACGGTTACCGACGAAAAAGGGAAGACCTATCACTGGTGCTGGGTTGAAGACTGGTGGGCTGAGTTCTCAAGCATGGATCTCGTAGCCACAATATGGGGCGAAAACAAAAGCAAGAAGATGATGAAAGCTTCTGAGCAGCGTTTTAACGAGAATCCACAAGACTAAGCCACTAGTCAATATTCTTCAATAAAAGTTCACCGGTCTCCAACTGGAGTACGGTGAATTTTTTTATCCACTCTCCCGGAGAGGCGACCACCCCGTTTTCCACATTCCAGACGCCGGCCAGATGGTGATGTCCATGAACGCAGATGTCGCAAGCTTTTTCGCGAAGGACACTGTTCCCCCATTCCAAATACTCGTCAAGGGGAATGACCTTGTTTTCGCCCGCCTTGCGACTGCTGCGGCCGACAAACCGGGCAAGAGCCATTCCCCAGTCCGGGTGAAACATTCCAAAAAGCCAGCGATTCAAAGAACAATCCAAAATTTTACGATAGAGCCTGTACTTCCAATCCGACTTGATTACACCATCGCCATGGGCGACATATATCCGCTTTCCCTGGATTTCCAAGATGGCATTGTCATGGACATGCGCACCTACCGATTTTTCAAAGAAGTCCCCTAGTGCGAAGTCATGGTTGCCGCGGAACAAATGGACCGACACTCCAGACTCCACAAGGTCTGCCAGCGCCCGGATTAAAGGCAAGTGATTTTTAGAGACATAGTCGCGGTACTCGAACCAGAATTCAAACAAATCGCCCACAATGACAACATGACTCGCGCACCCTTTCCAAGAGCGCAACAGTTCGACAAGCTTTTTTTCTCTGTCGGGCAAACATCCCGGGGGATCAATACCCAGGTGAGCATCCGAAATGAAATACGCAACTTTATCCATCAAGCACAATGTAACAAGATATAAGGGCGATGTCCGTTCGGCAAAATAAAATACTACCTTTTAACGCATGATTTTAACGGAGACCACACAGGGCATTTCTAGAAAACTCGTTGCGATTACGGCAATGGCGTTTTGCATGTTTGCCCTGAGCGCATGCTCTGTAAACCTGGCCCAAGCCGACCGAACCGCCATCAGCAGCGAAAGACAAGAACATCCGTTCTACAGGGAAATCAATTTACACCGCAACGGAAATGTTCAGCCCCTATCCGAAGATTTGAAAAAAGCGTATTCGTCGGCCATCAGCGAACAGGCATTTCCTTCGGACAAGTGCTACGGCAATGCAGACATCCACGTATCGGTAGCCCCCTCCAGCAAGGCCGAAGGCAGCGCTTGGTATGTTGGAGCAGCATTCATCCCCCTTTGGCCCGCGCTCCCCGTAAACGAAGACTGGACATTCACTTTCTCCACGAAATTCTACTGCGAAGGGGCCCTTGTCCAAAGTATCGAATACATCGAGAGCGAACACGTCGAAGCCTTCTGGTACGGAATCCTGCGCAGCGATCTTGTCAACGAGGCCGCAACGGAAATGCACCGCAAACTCATCGAGCGGCTGGCATTCGAATTCCAGGAGCAACGGCAAACCGACCTCAATAGCGCAAGCGACTATTAGTTACTATCTTTTAACTATGCCGCACACCCTATACATCGTAGCGACCCCAATCGGGAACATGGAAGATATTACCTACCGAGCGGTTCGCATCCTGAAAGAAGTCCCCCTGGTACTGGCAGAAGACACGCGCCATTCGCGCATACTCTTCGACACATACGGGATCACGACTCCCATGGAACCCTACCACGACTTCAACAAGGAAAAAGTCACTCCGAAATACGTGGAGTACCTGCAAAACGAGGGCGACATCGCTCTCGTGAGCGATGCCGGCACGCCGGGGATTGCCGACCCCGCATTCAACCTGGTCCGCGAATGCGTCCGCAACGGCATCGACGTAAGGGCAATCCCCGGCTGCTGCGCCATGGTCGCCGCCCTCGTCTCTAGCGGCATGCCCACAGACCACTTTACCTTCCAGTACTTCTCTCCGAAAAAAAGTGCCCAGCGCATACACCTCCTGGAAAAACTCAAGGATGAAGAAGCCACGCAAATCTTTTACGCAAGCCCGCATAACATCGACAAGTTCGTAGAAGAAATCGGCCAAGTCTACGGCAACATCAAGATAGCCCTGATGCGCGAACTGACAAAAAAATTCGAAGAACACCTCATCGGGACTCCGGAAGAAATCACTACTCACTTCAAGGCGCGCCCGCCCAAAGGCGAGTTCGTCCTGATATTCAACCCCCAAGATAAATCAGGCCTCTGAACCCCTAGCTTAGCAACATGCCGAAAATCATAGAAGCGCTCAAGCCCATACCAAAGCTTTACTGGATTTACGCAGTCGCTGTTCTAATTGCAGAAGCGGCAATCTTCACCACCCGCCCCGACGAACCGGGCCTGTACACGCAGAACCTCCAGTTTGCGCCCGTCGCCATCGCCGCCGTATTCTTCATTCTGCGCCCCATACGCAAGAACTTCAGGCTCTCGTTCTACACCTACACAGCCATAGCGTTTCTCTTTTTGGCCTTGGACTACCTGAGCGCAAGCCACGCCGGATTGATCCAGATTTCCGTGACGTTCCTCCCGGCATTCCTGTTCTGGATGATTCTGTTCATTCGTTGGAACTACCGCAAGATTAAAGAAAAGGAATCCCGGCAGGCACTCGCACTTTCCCTTATCGCATGGGGTTTCTATGCGCTCGCCTTCCCGCCGTTGCCGCTCGGGCCCGCAGCGCCCATCTTGCTCGTCCCGTGGTTTATCGTCCTCAACCGCTACAAGCGCGGCACAATCATGTTTGCGACATTCTGGTCGGGGATGTTGTTCAACACCATCAATTACTACTGGATATATAACGTCATGCACGTCGAGACTGCGCCCTCCGGGCTCATCCTCTTCGGGCTCGTGCTGCTCATTGCGTTCTTCAGCGTGCATAACGTCCTTGCTGCATTCGTGTACACCTTGGCGAGGTCCATAAAAATCAAGGGAAAGCCGTGGCTACTCGTTCTGTTCCCGCTGTTCTACGCCGGCCTCGAAATGACGCGCACCCGCGGGGACTTCAGTTTCCCGTGGAGCCACCTCGGTTACGCCTTCGGCAACCAGCTGGAACTCCTGCAAGCGCTTTCCTTCATAGGCATTTTCGGATACACGACGATGATCATCGCATCGAATATGATTGTCGAAAAGGGAATCCGCCGCAAAGGCATCAAGAAAAAATGGCCGGTCCTCATTCCCGCATTCATTTTGGCAGGCCTTGCCATCCAAGGGTCTATCGTTCTTTCGCGGGCCGACGCACAACCATTCTATATTAAAGATGGCGACAAGGCACCGAATATCGCACTTATCCAACCGAGCATTGCACAAGGAGCCAAGTGGAGCCGGGCTCGATTCGATTCCATTGTCGACAAGACGCTCGGGATGGCCTACGACAGCGTCCCCGATAGCACAGACATCATCCTCATGGCAGAAACAGCCATTCCAGACCACCTCCGCCGTCAACCGCTAGTCATAAGACGTCTGCAAAAACTGGCAAACGACAAAGATGCCTATGTCTTGACCGGAGCACTGGACCACATGAGAATCAAGGACTCAGACGGTCCCCGCCGGTACGAAATCTACAATTCGTCGTTCATGTTCTCTCCAGGAGGGGGCAACGGGTGGCAACGCTACATCAAAAAACACCTGGTACCCTTCAGCGAAAGGATTCCCTTCGACGACATCTTCCCCATCCTGAACTATGTCGACTTTGGCGAAGGGGATTTCGTCCCCGGCACCGAAACTCCCGTCTACGACCTCTACCACTGGACTCCATACATCTGCTACGACGCCATATTCGGCGACCTCGTACGCGAAGCCGCCCGCGAAGGCTCTCGGCTCATGGTAAACATCACTAACGATGGTTGGTTCGGCAGGAGCACTGCCCCAGGGAACCACCTCAACCTAGTCCGCTACCGCGCCATCGAGACCGGCATGCCAGTCGCGCGCATCGCCAACAGCGGCATCAGCGCATTCATAGACCAATACGGCCACTACAGCCATAACACGAATTTGTTCGAGACCACTGTAGTCCAGCGCAAGATGCAGCTAAAGACAAGGCACACGCTTTACGAACGTATCGGCGACACGGTCGAAACGGCCCTGCTGTGGTTCTTCTTAATTTATTTGGTGACCTGTTCTGCCGGTTGCATACTGCAAAGGAAAAAGCTACAGCAGCAGTAACGGCGGCCAATGCCCGGCCTTCGGGCGTTCCCGGAACGAAGCTCCGGGCAACAGGTTCTTGAGCTTGAGCGTCTGCGCAGGCAAGACACACGTATCTTGGCGGCCATAGACAACCTGGATATTCCGCCCCTCCCCGACCGGTTCTGTAACACGGGTTTCGGCAAGGTAGTTCAAGCCCTTGGACAGCAATTCCTTATTCACCTTCTTGGCGGCAGCCATCCAATCGTCTTGCCAATCGCCGAACTCGTTTTCAAAAACTTCTGCAAAAGTGTTAAGAGAAGGTTCCGGATTTGTCAAGCACTGCTTCGCCATAAAGCGCAAATTCTGCTGGGTCCATTCCCCACTATCGTCACAGAAGTCGGCAAAGGGAGAAAGCAAAATCCAATCAGATTTTTTTAAAGAAGCAGAGCTCTTCATAAGGGCAAGCGCCCCCAGGCCCCAGCCCACCACGGTCGTCGCTTTATCGATTCCGGGAATGCGGCTGACGTCATCCAGTTGTGCAATCATTGATTCATACGGGACGAAGGTATGGTCGGCCTGCGGAGCGACGTTCACCAGATCGTCCTCCCATATAGCCATATCGACAGCCCAATCGGGCAACCAGAACCATACTTCTTTCATGCTACCCATCCATTTATGAATTCAACAGTCTATCCAAAAGATATACTGCATAATTCGCAAAAACGCAACACCTATCGAAAAAAACTTTTCATTCTTGCTCGGTTATGAAATTTATTGTAACCTATATTACAAAAAAATACTCCCCAAAACGTTATTTTTGCACATTTATTCAAAAAAAGTTATAAATTTTCAAAGAAATCGGGTCGTTGGGTCATTATTCCAACTTGGAAAAATTTGGAGTTTTCTTTTTTACTACGAGTTTGTTATGATAAGGCGGTTACAAAAGACAGCAGCAAAAATCTTGCTTGCATGCATTGCCTTGGGAGCCATGGCAACTGCTTCCAATGTACCGTCTCCGGCTCCCAACGGGGTCCTCTACGACGAAGACCGGTTGCTGAGTGCGCAAGAAGCTGAATTTCTCAGGGCCCTTGTCACCGAAGTCTACCTAAAGACCGATGTCAAAATTGCAGCTGTCCTGATGAACGACTCTCGAACAAACGAGACCTACGCCTATGCCAAAGAAGTCGCCAACAAATGGAGGCTCGAAGGCAGCGACACCAAGGGAATCCTAGTCTACGTGTCCATGAAGGAACGCAGCAAGCACGTCATCGCAAGCGAAGGATTCAGTACAAGCTATCCAAATATCGATTTCAAGAAAATTGAGCAGAAAGCGTTGATGCCAGATTTCCGCGTCGAAAAATACGGCCGGGGCATCGTCAACTTCATCTGGGAAATATCCGGCGAAATCCTCGCAGCAAGCGGCCAAACATTATCGGTCAATCCCGACAATCTCCTTGCCGACGAACCATTCCCATGGCAAAACTACATCTTCATAGGGATTGTATTTGCAGGCCTCGTCGTAGCATTTTTCTACGCTCGTCCCAAAAAAACGCGCATATCCTCGACCAAGCAAGCAGGTTTCAACGGAACATTCTGCAACTTTGAAAATTTCAACGGCGGATTCAAGAGCCGGTAAGGCGGTACACTATGCAAAAGATTCTGACACTTCAAGAACTCAAATCTTCTGAATGGCCCACTTTGCTCGAAGCGGCACTCAGCAACAACCTGGTATCCGCATTCCTGCACGGCGACTGCCTCATGGAAAAGTACTCCCCACTACAAAGCCCGTGGAATATAAGCTTTATTCTCCGATCCAATTCAGCAGAAGATCTCAAGCCTTTACAAGACCTCGCAGAACGCGCCAGCCGCAGCAACATCTCGTTCGGGTACACCTTCACCGCCGACGAAATCATATCGCTTTGGCACGAATTCCCGCTGGAGTTTTTGCATATCGCCTACAGGAACGTGGTCATCGCCGGGGCTGTCCCCATTGCCCAAGGCGCCGCCCCCCGTAACGAGTTACAAAAGGAATGCCAGGCGGAACTTCGCGGATTCCTCATCCAGATGCGCCATCAGATGATGACGCCCAAGTTCAATTTCAGCAAGACCGCAAAACTGTGGGAAACAAAGCTCTTGCCCATCTTGTACGGCGTGTACTTTTTGCAGACGGGCGAATATCCCGCCACGGCAGACCAAGTCTACATGTACTTGCAAAATATCCCCAACGGGGCCGCGCTATCCACAGGCGGAATCGAAAGCCAGAACGCATATCTGAATGCAATAGAAGCCCTGGCAAATAATCTGGGGGTGTAGAAGCGAGAGGCTCGAGCAATGAGCTATGAGCGGTGAGCGATGAGTCTTTGAGAGACTAGAGAATAGAGACTAGGGGCTAGTGAAAAGAATCACGCACTTCGTGCGTCAATATAAGACGGCGAAGCAGTGATATTTCTCCCTAGATCCTAGCCTCTAGATCCTAGCCCCTAACCACTATCTCCGTCTTCCACTTGAACGGCCACCAAAGCGCCCGTTGTCGGAGCTACGGTCGTCCCTTGAACTTCGTTCGTACTGACGCGGAGCAGGTGCCGGAGAGGGTCTCGGCGCGGGTGCAGGCGTTGCCCTTGGAGTTGGCGCAGGGGCGGGAGCTGGAGCGACTCTCGGAGCCGGAGCAGGTGCAGTTCTGTAACCGGCCTGATTGTCGGCAGCGGGCCTATACAAAGCCGGAGCAGGTGCCGACGAACGTGTTGCCGGAGCGGGCGCTGCAGAACGCGGCGCTGGAGCAGGAGCCAGAGCTCTTGACGGAGGGGCTTCCCGGTGTGCCGGAGACATTTTCGGCGCAGGGGCATGACGCGGGGCCGGAGCCGTATAACGCGGAGGCGGTGGGCCATATCCCGGTCTGGGAGCAGGCCTAAATCGGTGCGGATGGTGCGGAATCGGGCGGTGCGGATACCACCGATAATTGCGCACATAAATCACACGCGGGCCCCAGTCGAACCAGCAGGTTCCCCAGCCCCATTCTCCATACCATGTACCAAGCCAAACACCGGAACTATAGCGGACATAAGTCGTATAGCCATCGGAGCGGACATAGTAAACAACACGGGGATTGTACACCGGCACGTAGACATATTCCGTGCGGGTCGGTTGAACGACAATAACCGTATCGGCACTGACCGTCACCTGTTCGTTAGACTTCAAGTGGCCGTTTTCGTAAGCCTTGTGACGCAAGCGCTGAACAGCATCCATGACACCATCCTTCTGGGCCGCGACAGCATCCCCCAACTGGTCGGTCCACGTGGGGTATTTGGCCATCATATCAAGAACCGTAGGGAACGGAATCAAGGCCTGAACGCTCGGATCGTAAGTCAAATTGGCATTTTCAATAGACTTGGCCAGAGTCTCGCCCTTTTCATTTTTATGGGATTGGGCAAAAGCATTCGCCGCAGGAATCTGGTCACCATAAGTTGAAGCCGTAAGCACATGGACCAGCAGAGGGTCCGGATAAAGGGCTATTGTCGAGACAAGCGTATCCAATTCGGCAGGCGAATAATTGGCCTGGCCAAAGGCAAATCCCGAAAACAGCAAAAACAGGGGGAGCGCCTTCCGAATCCACCGGGCAATAAAACTCGACTTCAGGGTGTTTTCAATCATGGAAACCTCTTACACCATAAAATACATCAATTAGATGTCCCTGACCACCGTTCGGTTCCAAAAAAAGCCTTTTTTTGCAAAAAAAGCCAACCAAAAAGAAATTACAACAACATTTTACAACACGTAAACTTGAATTAACAAAGCGTTTTCCGACAGAACATATAAATTTATGTAAAATGTTGGAGGCAACGTATGAATATGTTGGTTAGAGTTGTGGCGCCAGTCGCCCTTGTTGTGGGGTTAGGGTTTTCTCAGACCTATGACCTCCCTATTATCTTTGTTGACACCAAGCAAAAATGCCTGGACATGAATGTCACCGAAAAAATCCCTGCCACAATGAGGGTGTTGGACGGAAAAACAAACAGCGTGGCCGACAGTGCCAAAGGCACCCTCTATGACATTGGCATCAAGGTGAGAGGACAGTCCTCCGCCACATTCCCCAAGCCCGGTTACACCATCGAAGTCCGAGACAACAAGGGAGAAGCCATCGACGTGAGCATGCTCGGGCTCCCGCCTTCCGACGACTGGATTTTCCACGGGCCCTATGTGGACAAGAGCATGATTAGAAACTCGCTCGCCCACTGGTTCTTTAGGCAGGCTGGTCGCTATAGTCCCCGCACCAAGCACTTTGACCTCTACATCAACGGCGTGTATCGCGGCGTGTACGTGCTTATCGAAAAAATCAAGCGCGGCAAGTACCGCGTGAACGTAAGCAAGCTTAAAGAAACCGACATTGCCGGGGACAGCCTTACGGGTGGCTACGTCTGGGCATTCGATAAGACCGGAACCAATACCGGTGGCGCAGGCAACAACAACAAGGGCGGTATCGAACAGGAAGGTTTCAAGACTTCCGATGGCTTGAACGTCATTCTGCACTATCCCAAGAAGGCCAACATCCAGAAGCAGCAGGAAGAATACCTGAAGAAGTACCTGAATGACCTCGAAGGCCTCTTCAAGAACGGCAAGAACGGAGCCGGATACGAAAATTACGTAGACCTCGGATCCGCCATCGACTACGTTTTGCATCAGGAACTGACCAACAACGCAGACTCCTACTGGTGCAGTTTCTTCCTGTTCAAGCCCAAGGATAGCAAGGGCGGCAAAGTGACTCTCGGCCCTCCGTGGGACTTCAACCTCGCCATGAGTAACGGAACCCAACCCGAAAACGGCGGTGGCCAACAAGGCGGAGGCATGTGGGGCGGCATGGGCATGGGCGGCGGCTTTGGAAGTTCAGGCACCAGCGGCTGGCAAATCGAAAACAGCAGCAAGTTCGGCGGTGGCGGCGGCATGATGGGCATGGGCTTCTCCGGCCCTAACTGGCTGTACCAATTGTGGAAAAACGACTCAAAGTATCAGAGTGAACTGAAAAAACGCTGGGCTGAACTCCGTAGCGGTGTTTGGCACGACAAGACCATGGACAAGTACCTGGATTCCATGAAGACTTACCTGAAGAACGGCGCAGACAGGAACTTCAAGCGCTGGCCGAACTTGGGTAAAGCCAGTGGCACCTATGATTCCGACCCGGAACCGATGAAATACTGCAACCAGGGCGGCGGCCAGCAAGGCGGCCAGCAAGGCGGCGGCATGGGCGGCATGGGCGGCATGTGGGGCGGCATGGGCGGCATGGGCGGCATGGGCGGCATGGGCATGCCCATGGGCGGCTACAACGCTGATACCTGGGAAGGCGAGTTTGAACATGTCCGCAAGAAGATGAAAGAAAGAATGGCCTGGATGGACCAGCAGCTCGGCTTTACGCAACCCGCAAATCCGACCGTGATGGAACCTCTGGTAGCCGACATTCATGAACCGGATTGGCAGCATGACAAGGACTCCTCTGACACGAAATCGGGCAAAACGAATCCTGGCCAGACAACGAACCCGGGTCAAACGACGAATCCGGGCAAGACAACGAATCCGGGTCAGACAACGAATCCGGGTCAGACAACGAATCCGGGTCAGACAACGAATCCGGGCAAGACGAATCCCAGGGATACAAGTACGCACCATCATGGAGTTGGTTCAACAAACCCGTATATGGGCATGGACGATTTCAGCAGGCTCTCCCCGATGAACTTCTTTGCAGTGAATGACAATCATCTTGAAATTCATACAACTATTTCGGGTACGCTTGCCCTTATCGACCTGAACGGAGCTGTCCTGTACAAGACCCAAATCAAGGCCGGCGTCACGACCCTGAGGATTCCGTCCAAGGCAAGGGACAAGCACTGGATTGTCACCCTCAACGGCAAGATGATGAACAAATAATCTTTCGGTATTTTGAGATAGCCAAAGAAGGGCTGCCCAAGTAGGCGGTCCTTCTTTTTTTGGGCTAAAAAAGCGAAATTTCAGCTTTTTTCAAAAAAAAACAAAAATGTCAACATTGACAACGCAAAAAGCAAGTGTTCATCGACAAATATAAATGTCTTCCGGCAAATCATATAGATTATTAATGGTGTTTGGCCAAGGAGAGTATATGTTTAGCAAACCCAAAATTATTTTCTATGGCTTTATCTTTGCCATGGTAATCCCGTTGTTCGCGCAGACCATCGATCTACCTGCGATTTTCATTGACACCAAGCAAAAATGTCTTGACAACAAAGTCATCGAAAAGATTCCCGCCACCATGAAAGTACTGGACGGAGCAACAAACAATGTCGCTGACAGCGCCAAGGGGACACTCTACGATATCGGCATCAAGGTCCGTGGTCAGTCTTCTGCCATGTTCCCCAAGCCTGGCTACAGCATCGAGATTCGCGACGATAAGGGCGAAGGCACGGACGTGAGCATGTTCGGGCTCCCGCCCAGCGACGACTGGGTGCTGCACGGCCCCTATGTAGACAAGAGCATGTTGCGCAACGCACTCGCCTACTGGCTCTTTAGGCAGGCAGGCCGTTACGCTCCGCGCACCAAGCATTTCGACCTCTACATCAACGGAGTGTACCGTGGTGTGTATGTGATGGTTGAAAAAATCAAGCGTGGCAAGTACCGCGTGAACATCAGCAAGCTAAAAGAAACCGATATTGCCGGCGACAGCCTTACTGGCGGTTACCTTTGGGCATTCGACAAAGTCGGCACCAACACCGGTGGCGGCGGCAGCAATAACCAGGGCGGTATCGAAGCCGAAGGTTTCAACACCTCCGATGGTTTGAACGTCATTTTGCACTATCCCAAGAAAGCGAATATTCAAAAACAGCAGGAAGAATACCTGAAGAAGTATCTGAACGACCTCGAAGCGCTGTTCAAAAACGGCAAAAACGGTGACGGATACGATAAATACGTGGATCTCGCCTCTGCCGTCGACTACGTCTTGCATCAAGAAATCACCAACAACGGAGACTCCTACTGGTGCAGTTTCTTCTTGTACAAGCCCAAGGACAAGGGCGGCAAGGATGGCAAGGAATTCAAGGAAGGCAAAGTGACCCTTGGCCCGCCGTGGGACTTCAACCTCGCCATGAGCAATGGCGGCATGATGGGCTATGGCGGTGGCAACAACTGGCAAATTGAAAGCAAAGGTGGCGGCGGAGGCGGCATGGGTGGTTTCGGCTTCGGCGGAGGCGGCATGGGTAGCTTGAAAGCCCCGAACTGGCTCTCTGGACTGTGGAAGAGAAGCGATTACCAAAGCGAACTGAAAAAACGTTGGGCAGAACTCCGCAGTGGCGTTTGGCACACCAAAGTCATGGACGCCTATCTGGATTCCATGAAGACATACCTGAAAAACGCCGCCGACAGAAACTTCAAGCGCTGGCCGAACCTGGGACAAAACAGCGGCCAGGGCGATACCGACCCGGAGCCGATGAAATACTGTAACGGCAGCGGAAGTTCCGGCATGAAGATGGGCATGGGCGGCAACAACGCCAATACCTGGGATGGCGAAGTGGAACATCTCCGCAAGAAGATGAAAGAAAGAATGCAGTGGATGGACCAGAAATTCGGATTTACGGAACCGGCAAATCCGGTGGTCACCGAGCCAGTCGATCCTTCAATCCACAATCCCGACTGGCAGCACGACAAGGACACTACCGAAACAACAGACACCTCTTCTCAGGAAAAGCCGTTGGATCTTCGCATGGACGATTTCAGCAGGCTCTCCCCGACGAACTTCTTTGCCGTGAATGGCGACCATATTGACGTCCAGACAACTCTGGGTGGAACCTTCGCCCTTCTCGACCTGAATGGCACGGTTCTGTACAAGACCCGCATCAAGGCCGGCCTCACGACCTTGAAGATTCCTGCCAAGGCAAGGAACAAGCACTGGATAGCGACTCTCAACGGCAAGATGATGAACAGATAGCCAAGCTTAGATTCGAGCAAACCCGAAGGACTTCCCCCAAAACGGGAAGTCCCTCTTTTTTGCGATATTTCACCATTTTTTGAATGAATTTGCGGATGTTAAAGAATCAACGCTTATAGCGCATAATCTGTAATAAATGCATACTCCACCTATTAAATTATATAGATTATTATATGGAGTTAGGTTAAGGAGTATAATATGTTCTGCAAATCAAAAATTTTCTTCCATGGCGTCGTCCTAGCTATGGCGATTCCGTTATTCGCGCAGTCCTACGATTTGCCGCTGGTTATCGTGAACACACAAAACGGGCAAGCGCTCCAGAAAGGCGCCGACAAGATACCCGCCACCATGAGCATCCTGGACAAAGGCACGAACAGCATTGCCGACAGTTCCAAGGGCGAAAAATACAACATCGGCATCAAGATCCGCGGGCAGACATCCGCGGACTTCCCCAAAAAGGGTTACGGAATCGAACTCAAGGCGCGCCCCTGCACGAACGTCGCCGACACGGCCTGCCACGACACGAGCCTCAAGGTTTTAGGCATGCCCAAGAGCGCCGACTGGGTGTTCCACGGGCCGTATGTCGACAAGACGCTCATCCGCAATGCGCTCGCCTACTGGCTCTACCAGCGCACGGGTCGCTACAGTTCCCGTTTCAAATTTTTTGAGCTCTACCTGAACGGGCAATACAAGGGCGTGTACCTGTTGCTTGAAAAAATCAAGCGTGCCAAAGCCCGAGTGCATATCGCGAAACTCAAGGACGAAGATATCAGCGGCGACGACGTGACCGGCGGTTACGTGCTGAGCGTCGACAAGGTGGAAAACAACTCCACGCAGGGGTTAGACAAGGAAGGTTTCAAGAGCAAGGACGGCTCCCCTGTCGTGATGCGTTCTCCGAAAAAGGAAAACACCACCAAGGAACAGCAGCAGTATATCCAAAACTTCTTCAACTCCATCGAGCAAAAATGCGACCAAGGCGATATCACAAGCAGCGGTTGCCTCGACATTCTGGATATTGAAGCAGCAACGGACTACATCATCCACGAAGATGTCACCAACAACACCGACGCCTACATCTGCAGTTTCTACATGTTCAAGGACAAGGACAGCAAGGGCGGCAAGCTCCAGCTCGGTGCACCGTGGGACTTCAACTTGGCATTCGGCGCCTACCAGCGTGTCGGGGGCGAAAAGGCCGACGGTTGGCGTATTCCGCAGAGTGCAAATGACGGAGGCTTCGCTTTTGGCATGAACGAATGGTTTGTCGCCAAGTGGATCCAGAACATCTGGAGCAACAACACCTTCCAGCAAAAATACAAGGCTCGTTGGGCAGAGCTCCGCAGTGGCGTGTGGCACACCAAGAACATCGACCACTTCATAGACTCACTCAAGACCGTCCTCAAGAATGCGGCCAATCGCAATTTCGAACGCTGGCCGAACCTGGGCCAGTCTAGCGGCACCTGCGACGCCGACCCGATGGAATCCGGCAACAATAATGGCGGAAACAACGGCGGCATGTGGGGCTGGGGTGGCGGCGGCATGGGTTGCATGGGCATGAAGATGAACTACTACAACGAGCCCACGTGGGATGCCGAAATCGAGCATCTGCGCAAATATGTCAAGGATAGATTCGCATGGATAGACCAGCAGATGAGTTTCAGCGAGCCCGCCTCCCCCTTGGCAACCGAAGCGCTCATCATCGACGATTGGGGCTATTACGACAAAGACAACGACGACGATGACAAGCCGACTACTCCGAGTTCATCCAGTAGCAGTCCGGGTCCGTCAAGCCATTCAAGGTTTTCATCATCTTCAAGCAGCTCAAATCCTGGGAGAGACGCCATCATAGGCCATCAGGAAATAAGAAAACAGAACTTCTACACTCTCAACGAAAACAGGATTACCGTCCAGAGCGAAAGAGGTGGCATGTTCAGGCTCGTAGACTTCAACGGCAACGTTCTCTTCGAAAAGCAAATCCGCGCCGGAACGCAGTCGTTCCAGATTCCGCGCGCAGCACGCAATCAGCACTGGCTCGCTACACTGAACGGCAAGATGATCAGCCGATAAAGTTTACACTCCTCTCATAAAAGAAAGAGGCGTCCGCAAGGGCGCCTTTTTTACAAAGTATCGCGAAAACTTCAAACGTTGAAACAATAATCCTGATAGTAATTCGAATTAGAACCTAAACAGTAATTCGCCTAGAAACGAGCAAGACAAGGAACACGAACCGAAGCTGTATTGACATACAGCGAGAGTTCGCGTGACGCAGTATTGCGAAGTTTATCGGCGAATTACTTCGCGACTTGCTTGGCGAAGCTATCCTTAAGATCGACAGTCCTGTTAAAGACAAGGTGGCCCGGCTTGGAATCTTCGCTATCGAGGCAGAAGTAGCCCTGGCGCATGAACTGGAAGCGGTCTTCGAGCTTGGCGTCGGCGAGGCTCGGCTCCACCTTGGCCTGCTTCACGACCATGGATTCCGGGTTCAGGTAGTCGTGCCAGTCTTCGCCCTCGGGAACCGCGGCCGGATCTTCGAGCGTGAACAAATTATTAATCAAACGCACTTCGGCGTCCACGGCGTGTGCGGCAGAAACCCAGTGGATGGTGCCCTTGACCTTGCGGCCGTCGGGAGTCTCGCCACCCTTGCTCTGCGGGTCGTATTCGCAGTGAATCACCGTCACCTTGCCGTTGGCGTCCTTCTCGACACTCTTGCAGGTCACGAAGTAGGCGCCCTTCAGGCGGACTTCGCCTTCCGGCTTCAGGCGGAAGTACTTCTTCGGCGGTTCTTCCATAAAGTCGTCGGCTTCGATGTAGAGTTCCTTGCCGAACGGAACCTGGCGCTTGCCGGCGGTTTCGTCGTTCGGGTTGTTCTCGACTTCGATCATCTCGACCTTGCCGTCTTCCCAGTTGTCAATCACGAGCTTCACCGGGTCAATCACGGCCATCACGCGGTTTGCCGTCTTGTTCAGTTCTTCGCGGATGCAGAAGTAGAGCAGGTTCACGTCGACCATGGAGTCGGCCTTGGAAACGCCGATACGGTCGCAGAACTCGCGGATGGAACTCGGCGTGAAGCCACGGCGGCGGTAACCGCAGACCGTCGGCATACGCGGGTCGTTCCAGCCCAACACGGCCTTCGTCTCCACCAGTTCGAGGAGTTTGCGCTTGCTCATCATGGTGTAGGTCAGGTTCAGGCGTGCAAATTCAATCTGCTGCGGACGGTTGTCGAGACCAAGCTCAATCAGGAACCAGTCGTACAGCGGGCGGTGCGCTTCGAATTCCAGCGTACAGATGGAGTGAGTAATGCCTTCGATCCAGTCGCTGAGCGGGTGCGCAAAGTCGTACATCGGGTAGATGCACCACTTGTCGCCAGTGCGGTGGTGTGTGCAATGCTTGATGCGGTAGATGACCGGGTCGCGCATGTTCATGTTCGGGCTAGAGAGGTCTACCTTCGCACGGAGGCACTTCTCGCCGTCGGCGTACTTGCCGTCGCGCATTTCGCGGAAGAGCTTCATGTTCTCTTCGACGCTGCGGTCGCGGTAGGGGCTCGGACGGCTCGGCTTGCCGGCGTCGTTGCCGCGGTATTCCTGCATCTCGTCGCGGGTCAGGTCTTCCACGTAAGCCTTACCCATCTCGATGAGCTTTTCGGCAAATGCATAAATCTGGTCGTAGTAGTCACTCGCGAAGTATTCACCGCCCTTCCATTCAAAACCGAGCCACTTCACGTCTTCGCGGATGGAATCCACGTATTCCACGTCTTCCTTGGTCGGGTTCGTATCGTCGAAGCGGAGGTTCGTGATACCGCCGAAATCCTTGTACTTGTTTGCCGTACCGAAGTTCAGGCAGATGGATTTCGCGTGTCCGATGTGGATGTAGCCGTTCGGCTCCGGCGGGAAACGGGTATGCACCTTGGTGCGTTTGCCCGTCTTAAGATCGTTGACGATGATGTCCTGCACAAAATTCGAAGATTCGGGAATATCCATTGTGGTATCCTTTGAAAATTTTACGAGGGAAAATATAGAAAAACGCCCACTTAAAAGGGGAAGACCTCAGCTAATCATTGAGGCAACAAACCGAATGCCCGTAGTTCTCACTATTACCCCAGTTCTGATAGGCGTTTTTCACGATCACTCTATCGATTTTGACTGTTAATATCATATAGGACACACCATAGGGACTTCCTTCAGAAGAACTCCAGAAGCTTGCACCAGGATTCTTCATAGCCGTAGCTGTTTTCAGTTTCATACAAACTTTTGTTTCACGTTCGTAAAAAAACACACGTAAACAAACTTTTTCGGCTCATTTTCGCCGGAAAATCGTCTTACATATTACAGGACCATTCCGTCCTGCCGCTTTTCGGGGCGAACCCGACTTAATCTCATGACAGGAAAGAAGCAAAGAAAACAAAAACCGATTCGCAAGAAACCGATACCCGAGCGACTGCAAGGGCAAGTCTATCTGGATCCTAGGTTCGACACGGGCTTCAAGGAACTCTTCGACAGCGAGGATGCGCTCAAGGACTTCCTGAACGGAGTTCTGCAACTGGAGGGTAACGACAAAATCAAGAACCTCACCTTCACCTTTGACAAGACTATAACGATGCGTTCCGCATTGAGCAAGAAGGTCATCTTAGACATCTTCGCCACTACGGGATCAGGACGATTCATTGATGTGGAAATGCAGAAGGCGGAGCACGACTTCTTTACCGACAGGGCTATCCTATACAAGGCATTCCTGATTATCAAAGGCAAACAGGAAATGGAACATTCCAAGGAATTCTTGGCACTCTCCAAAGTGGAGCGTGAAAGCAAGCGCTACGAGCTTCCGGAGACGGTGGCCATATGGATTTGCGATTTTGATCTGCCCGATTCCAGGGAAGATGAATACCTAGATGAATGGGCGCTATATAGCCGCAACTCACTGAAAAACGGCAGTACCGCACCTATCTTCGCAAAAAATAAGTATATTATGATAAGTCTACCCAAATTCAAGAAATCCATCAGCGAAGTTAACGATTCCGTAGATGCTTGGCTGTATCTGCTGAACCACGCTGGGGACGGCAAGGAGTTGCCCCACTTCGGCAACGAAATCTTGGAAGAAGCCCTGGAGCGCATCCGGGTAGACAACGCAGACGATGAACTCTTAACGAGGCAGGAAAAGGACATGGTGACGAAGGAAGAATTATCAACGGTGATTGCCAGTAGAGTTCTTCGAAGTCTGGCAGGAGCCCAGGCCGAAGGCCATGCCAAAGGACTTGCCGAGGGACTTGCCGAAGGCCGAGCCAAGGGACTTACCGAAGGCAAATCCAAGGGGCACAATGATGCGATTTCCATACTGCAGGGCATGAACCTATCGCCCGAACAGATATCCGAGTTCAAGGCAAAACTTGCCGCATTGAGCAAATAGCCTCCCCCCCCCCGAATCAGCGCAAGCCTACTCGTTCCAAAGCCAGGTGCTCAGGTAACGCTCGCCCGTATCGGGGAGCACCGCTACAATGCGCTTGCCCTTGAATTCGGGGCGCTTCGCCACCGTGAGGGCACATTCCAAAGCGGCACCGGAAGAAATCCCGACAAAGATGCCCTCCTCGGCGGCAGCCGCGCGGGCCGCACTCCCGGCCTTCTCGGTGCTGGTGAGGTACACCTCGTCGACCACCTTCGGGTCGTAGATTTTCGGGATGAAGTTCGCGCCGATTCCCTGAATCTTGTGCGGGCCCGCGACGCCCTTGCTAATCATGGGAGAATCGTCGGGTTCGATGGCGATTACATAAATGTTCGGGTTCTTCTCCTTGAGGTACTTGGCCGTACCCGACACGGTACCGCCGGTCCCCGCCGTCGCGATGAACACGTCCACCTTGCCGTCGGTATCGCGCCAAATTTCGGGACCCGTCGTGAGGTAGTGCGCTTCCGGGTTTGCCGGATTCTCGAACTGCTGCGGGATAAAGCTTCCCGGGTTCTGCGCAGCAATCTCGTTTGCCTTCTCAATGCAGCCGGCCATGCCCTTCGCGCCTTCAGTCAGCACGACCTCAGCCCCGAGCGCCTTCAAGAGCAGCCTGCGTTCCATGCTCATGGAATCGGGCATCGTGAGCACCACCTTGTAGCCCTTCACGGCCCCTACGTAGGCAAGGCCCACGCCCGTGTTGCCGCTGGTCGGTTCAATGATGAGGGCCCCCGGTTTGAGTTTGCCATCGCGTTCGGCAGCCTCAATCATGCTCAGCGCCACACGGTCTTTCGCGCTGCCGAGCGGGTTGAACATTTCGAGTTTCACGAAGACTTCGGCTTCGCTGTCGTTAATCTTGTTGATGCGCACGAGCGGCGTTTTGCCGATGGTTTCGAGAATGCTGTTGTAAATAGCCATAAAAAAAGTTCTCCGTACTGTACGGAGAACAATCTAGCATTTTTTTTGATTTACTTGATTAATCCTGAACGGGGTGGACTAAGGTTACATACATATTTTCACACAGGCTTGCCTGTTGGCCGAGAATAGCATCGAGCGTGACACCCGTGAAATTCTTGACGGCACAAGCCATCCCTACATTATTCACCATTCCCTTTGAAGGATAATTATAGAACGAACCCGCAACCGATTCACATTCCGTTCTGAACAAAGTTTCCACACTTTCACTCTCCATAGATCCTGCCACTAAATAAACAATTACAGAATCAGAGTACTGAAGAATCGTATTGTAAAGATTACGCAAATTATAATACCCCGACAACCAGTTTGCAGAACGTTCTAGTCCGAATTTGTCCCTGAACACATCGACATCGCAACGAGTTGAACCCGCACCTACATAATATTTTTCTGAAGAAGAGCCGAACGCATAGTATCGAGCCGCTTCATAGACCCACAGTCCATCAAATTGGTCTATCTCGGATTTTGAGGGGAATGCCATCGCAAGGCTATCCAATACAGCACGCTCATCATCAGAGACATTCAACGTTTCAACATCCGGCTTTATGATAAAAGAACGATTTGCACTTGTATCGATACCCACTGCAGGCGACGAGGGCAACTCCTGGCGAGGATCAACAACGGGAGTATCCACGGGATTATTGTCATCGCACTTCTTCCCTGTCTCTTCTATGCATTTCTCGTTAGGGTCAATAGGATCGTGAGACGTTTCAACAAAGACGCTTGAACTGGAGAAATCGCGTGACGTCGAAGACAGAGTTGAAAAAAGCATAGTCGTTGAGTTTGCGCCTGTAGTAATAGCATAGCACAATTCGCCCGAGAAATTCGATAAACTATTAAAGGCTTTATTGAAATCAACGGTCGTATCCGCAGGAATTGATCCATCATCAAAGCAATACGCCTTCACGTTGCCATTTTCATCACAAGATTGTTCGCTATTCTTTCCATTATTGACAGAAACATTGGAATGGCACGAAGCAATAAATTCCGCGAGAAAGCTATCACAAGAGCTTCCAAAGTTTTTCATTTCTATGGATTTTTCAACAAGGCCGTTATTTACCTTGAGTTTTGCCTCATAGGATTTTCCATCAGCCGTACAAGCGGCTATAGCACCATTTTCTTCGCCATAGACAACAATTTCGCCACGGGAGAGGGGCTCTTTCGCGGTCGCTTTCGTCGAGAAAACAATGTCCTGAGCAACGTTAGCGGAATTGCCCTGGGAGCTACTTACAGAAGCACCATCCGAAGAGCTCGCAGCCACCTCACTAGAAGAACTTATGTTTTCAGCGGTTGCGTTCGGGACTGTCGTCGTCCCGGCCACGGAAGAATCTTCTAAGGAGCAAGCGGTCAGTGCACAAAGGGCAAGACCGATATAAGAGATCTGTTTAAGGTTAAGCATGGCTTCCTCCTTCAATCTTATTTGTAAATGGGAAAAGTTGGAAATTGAGTCCGTAGACCTGGTTTAAATTCTCTGTTTCATTGGCGATAGCGGCAATTTTCTTAGCGCAGGTATCGATTTCGGCGACAATGCGCGAGTAGTTCGCCTCGTTCACGCCGATGGTCATGCCCGTGAAGTAGCGTTCGCTCGCACTGTAGCGGTCGACCGCACGCACTGCCATG
This sequence comes from uncultured Fibrobacter sp., assembly GCF_947305105.1. Taxonomy (NCBI): domain Bacteria; kingdom Pseudomonadati; phylum Fibrobacterota; class Fibrobacteria; order Fibrobacterales; family Fibrobacteraceae; genus Fibrobacter; species uncultured Fibrobacter sp. Next base: position 145,048 of record NZ_CAMZCS010000004.1, read on the forward strand.
TTGCCCATCTCCTTGTGCATGGCACGGATGGCAATGGGCAACGCTTCCGGCGAACCGGTGACAGACTTCTCGGTTTGCGTATAGACTTTATCGCCGTTCTTCTTCAAGAATCCCGTTTTCACCAAAAAGGCAAGAATGTCGCGGACTTCCTCGGCGGAGATGTATTCTTTGCATTCGTCAGCGAGCTTGCGAGGCTGTGCGCCAGGCATCATCGGAGCAAGTTCACGAATGACAGGATACTTCCACGATTCATAATACTGGAAGGTTTCGCTATCCACAACGCGCACCTTGTGCTCAAGGGCGATTTTCTCCATCTTGAGGAGAGTCGCCTTTTTGTCGGCATCCTTAGTCGCCTTGGCAAGCACTACGAGCAGCGAAAAGTATTCCTCTTCGTACCCAGTAAGGCCCATTGCCTTGGAAACCTGCAGCATCTTGACCTTGCTCAACCCGCTCTTCCCTTCGCATACCAACTTGAGATACGTCGGGGAAGTAAAACCGGCAAGCTTGGAAAACTCCCTCCACGAGAACGCGCCCGTACGCTTGCGCTCGTCGTAGAAGTCTTGCATGTACTTGCGGTAGTCTTTGTATTCAGTTATCGGTTTCATGTTTATAAATCTACCTAGAAAAAACGATTTGTGCAATAGTTGGAATGATACAAAGTTCAAAAAATTCAACAATTTTCAACAAAAATTAGTTAAAATATGCAGAAATTTTTCTGAAATGATACAACACGTATCATTTGGCGATTTTTGTTGTCGCGACTTTGTCAAAAAAACTATATTGACAAAACAAAGACACAAGACAGGGTTTCTCGGAACCCGCAACCCCAAGAGGAAACTATGGCAAACAAGTACGCCGGAACCCAGACCGAAAAGAATCTCCAGGCCGCATTCGCAGGCGAATCCCAGGCCCGCAACAAGTACACCTACTTCGCTAGCCGCGCCAAGAAGGATGGTTTCGAGCAGATTGCCGAACTCTTCCTGAAGACTGCCGATAACGAGAAGGAACACGCCAAGCTGTGGTTCAAGGAACTCGAAGGCATCGGTGACACAGCCGAAAACCTGAAGGCTGCTGCCGAAGGTGAAAACTACGAATGGACCGACATGTACGAAGGTTTCGCGAAGACCGCCGAAGAAGAAGGCTTCAAGGCCCTCGCCAACAAGTTCCGCATGGTCGCTGCAATCGAAAAGCGCCACGAAGAACGCTACCGCGCCCTCCTCAAGAACGTGGAAACCGCCGCCGTGTTCGAGAAGAGCGAAGTCAAGGTGTGGGAATGCCGCAACTGCGGCCACATCGTCGTCGGCACCAAGGCTCCGGCCGCATGCCCGGTGTGCGCCCATCCGCAGTCCTTCTTCGAAGTCACTGCTGAAAACTTCTAAACAAGTCGTTTTGCGCTACTATTTAGCAAGAACGTCTTTTTGACACTGACATGTCCGGCTCCGGCCGGGCATTTTTTTAAGGAGCCATGAAGCGTTCGCGTTCCTCGACGAGGTCAAGCCCGGGGATTTGCGATTCCAGTTCCGCAACCTGCGCAAGGCATTTCTTTGCGAACTCAACAGCCGCCGGTGTCGAAGCGTCGCTTATACGGTGGCGAGCACTTTTCAGGAACTTTTCCACCTTGCGGATGTTCTCGCGCGTGGTCGCATCGCAATAAGTTTCGACCATGCGTTCAAAAATGTATTCCTCAGCCGTCTCGGACAAATGCACCATATCGGCATCATAGAAGCGGTAATCGCGCAGTTCGTCCATCACGATTTCGTAACTCGGGAAGTATTCAACAGAGATTTCGCCGGAGGAATCGCCAGAACGTCCAGCCGCAAATTCCTCTACGATCCGGTTCACGGCCAATTGCAACGTTGCCTTGGAAAGCGTATTGTTGTGCATCCCGTCCCCCGCATGCCTGAGCGGCGACACGGTGAACACGACATGGACCTTCCCATGTCTTATTTTATGCAGGCTATCGACGATGTCGCGCAGCGCAGCAACCGCACGTTCCACAGAAATAAGTTCCCGAGTAAAGAGGCCCGGATCCTGCCGGTGGCAATTCGAGACCACCTCCCCTGTCTGCTTCAAGAAATAGACGAACGCCGTGCCCAGCGTAACAAAAACAGCATCGGAGCTTTGCAGGAATGTTCTTGCACGGGCTGCAGCATCGTTCAGGTTCGCGACGCAGCCTTCGCGGGTCGGCGCCGAGAGCGAGCCGTGCGCGCCCCAGCAATGCCATAACGGAGCTCGGGCATCCTGGAAAACATCCCCTTCCCCGTAGGTTTTTGCATCTGCGATGTTCTTCAGCATGGCTGCAATTGAAAGCGGATTGTAGATGGTCCCGAAGGGATTCGAAAGCACGTGGAATTTCCTTTCCGTAAAGCGCCTCGAAATATTGTCGGCAAAGCAGGAGCCGATAAAGGCGACTTTCCCGGTGTAGTCAATTTGCCAATCCGGGACAGAGATGTCTGTTTTCGTGAAAAATTCCATGATGTAAATATAGCTCCTAGCCCTGTCGAAATGACTTCTTGCAACAGCTTCTATTGTATATTTAAGCTATGATTAGATTTATTCTCTTGCTGGTTTTCGCAATTGGTTTTAGCACAGCTGCCGCAGACGCCATTGTCAAGGACAAGGACGTCAAGGACAGTACACCCCAATATACCATGACACATGACATTGGGTTAGGCAACAAGCAAGTACTCTTGGACGAGCGCACCGGCAAAGAGTTTATCAAGGAATTAAAAGGAAGCGGCAAGCGAAAACTTCCGCATCCGTTCGTCGGCATGTTAGGGGTCGCTTTTGCCAACCACCATTCCATCGAGATTTATCCCGACGATATCTGGCTCATGCTGATGGACGGAATCCGCCAGCACGTCAAGCACAACCGCGACGCGCTCAAGGACAAGTTCGTGCGGGACGGGGCGGACACAAACATCGTCATTATAGACAATTCCCTTACTCCACAATCACCGCCAAGCGCTTGGAAGAAGGACATCACTCAAATATACGACACACTTTACAAAAAACTCCCCGAAGCCACAAGAACCGCGTTTGAAGTTGACTTCTCCACATCCACCGCCATCGACAAATTCGTCACAAAGACGATGGTCATGTCCATCAGTTCGGAATACTACACCTACACCATAATGACATTGTGCGGGATCCCCCAAATTTTCATCAAGGGAAACAAGCAAGACTGGCAAAAACTGAAAGATTCATTCGACAAGCTGGCAAGCATTCTGGATATGACTTGGTGGGCGGAGCAAATCGACCCCATCCTAAATGAATTTATTCTTACTTTCGATAAAAAGTTCAATATGGAATTCTGGAGAGGCATCTACAAGTACATTCCGCCAGGACACGGAAGCGGAACCGTTCCGCACATCAACGGATGGATTACAAAATTCTTCCCCTACATCGACAAGATAGGCCAAGAACGGATGATGATGGAACAAATGCCCAAAGAATTTATAGAATCGCTTGATGACAAGATGAAAGAAAAGGTAAAGAAAAACCTAGCAGAAGCGAAGCAACCTTTGAAGCATCGGACCGACTGGGACAAGCCTCTTGAATACAAGGATTTCACCATCGGGAAGAACGATATTCCTGTCAAATGGAAATATCTAGGCAAAGAAATCCCCTTGCAGCTTTCCACCGGATTCTGGGGAGTGACCATCGACCCGAAAACAAAGCACCTGAAAACCATCCGCGGCTACATTTTGACGCGCTGACGCCCGCCTTTTACTACATTTGTTACATCAACATACTCTACCGGGATCGCCATCCCGATGGATTAACTCTCAACAAATGAGGAACAAACAAAAAATGGCAAGAGCTTTGATTATCGGTTGTGGCGCCGTCGCCACAGTTGCTATCAAGAAGTGCTGCACCTGCAGCGAAGTCTTCAGCGAAATCTGCATTGCGAGCCGTCATCGCGAAAACTGCGAAAAGCTGGCACAGGAACTCCGCCCGAACACGAAGACGGTCATCACGACTGCCGCCGTGGACGCCGACAAGGCAGAGAACGTTGTAAAGCTCATCAAGGAATACAAGCCCGACCTGGTGATGAACATCGCGCTCCCCTACCAGGACCTCGCCATCATGGACGCCTGCCTCGAATGCGGCGTAAACTACATGGACACGGCGAACTACGAGCCCGAAAACATCGACGACCCCGAGTGGCGCAAGGTCTACGACAAGCGCTGCAAGGAACAGGGCTTCAGCGCCTACTTCGACTACAGCTGGCAGTGGGCATATAAAGAAAAGTTTGAAAAGGCCGGTCTCACGGCACTGCTCGGTTCCGGCTTCGACCCGGGTGTTTCCCAGGCCTACTGCGCCTACGCCCTCAAGCACCAGTTCGACACCATCGAAGAAATCGATATCCTCGACTGCAACGGCGGCGATCACGGTTACAAGTTTGCAACGAACTTCAACCCCGAAATCAACCTGCGCGAAGTTTCCGCTCCGGGCAGCTACTGGGACACCGACGAAAATGGCAAGGGCCACTGGGTCGAAATCCCGGCCATGAGCATCAAGCGCGAATACGTGTTTGACGAAGTGGGCAAGAAGGACATGTACCTGCTGCACCACGAAGAAATCGAATCGCTCGCCCAGAACATCCCGGGCGTGAAGCGCATCCGTTTCTTCATGACATTCGGCCAGAGCTACCTCGACCACATGCGCTGCCTCGAAGACGTGGGCATGCTCAGCACGCAGCCCATCAAGTTCCAGGGCCAGGAAATTGTGCCTATCCAGTTCTTGAAGGCTCTCCTTCCGGACCCGGCAAGCCTCGGCCCCCGCACCGTGGGCAAGACGAACATCGGTTGTATCTTCAAGGGTACCAAGGACGGCAAGCCGAAGACCTACTACCTGTACAACGTCTGCGACCACCAGGAATGCTACAAGGAACTCGGTAGCCAGGCTATCGCCTACACCACCGGCGTTCCGGCCATGTGCGGCGCCATGATGGTACTTACTGGCAAGTGGAACAAGCCGGGCGTGCACACCGTCGAAGAATTTGATCCGGATCCGTTCATGGAAGCCCTCACCAAGTACGGCCTCCCGTGGAAGGAAAACTTTAACCCTGTTCTCGTTGACTAGAGTAAAAGGGGCTAGAGACTAGAATCTAGAGGCTAGTGAATAAGAATCACGCACTTCGTGCGTCTGATTTTTCTCCAATCCCTAGATCCTAGATTCTAACCCCTAGATCCTAATCCCTAAATCCTAACCTCTAACCTCTAGACTCTAACATGAAAAAATGGCGCATTGACGATTCCCGCGACTTGTACAACGTCAAGGGTTGGGGCGTAAACTTCTTCGACATCAACGAGAAGGGCCACGCGACAGTTCATCCACTCAAGGAAGGCGGCCCAGACATTGACCTGTACGACTTGGTACAGGAACTTTCACTCCGCGACGTCTCTACCCCGATGCTGTTGCGTTTCCCGGATATCCTGGATAGCCGCATCGAAAAAATCAACGAGTGCTTCAACAAGGCCCGCAAGGAATACGGTTTCAAGGGGAGCTACTACAGCATCTTCCCCATCAAGGTGAACCAGCAGCGCGCCGTCTTGGAAGAAGTCGTGCGCCACGGCAAGAAATTCAACATCGGGCTCGAAGCCGGTTCCAAGCCGGAACTGCACGCCGTCCTCGCCAACATGGACAACCCCGATGCACTGATCATCTGTAACGGCTACAAGGACGAAGACTTCATCGAACTCGCACTCCTTGCACAGAAGATGGGCAAGAAAATTTTCATCGTCGTCGAGAAGATGAACGAGCTTCACCTGGTGGTGGAACTTTCCCGCCGCATCGGTGTGCGCCCGAACATCGGTATCCGCATCAAGCTTGCAAGCTCCGGCAGCGGCAAGTGGGAAGAATCCGGCGGATACCACAGCAAGTTCGGCCTGAACAGTTCTGAACTTTTGGAAGCGCTGGACTACATCAAGGAAGAGAAAATGGAAGACTGCATGAAGCTCATCCATTTCCACCTGGGTAGCCAGATTACGCATATCCGCAATATCAAGAACGGGCTCCGCGAAATTTCGCAGTTCTACATTCAAATTCGCAAGATGGGAATGAGTCTGGAATTCGTGGACGTGGGTGGCGGCTTGGGAGTTGATTACGACGGCACCCGCAGCACCAACGCAAGTTCCGTGAACTATTCCATCCAGGAATACGCAAACGACGTGGTGTACGCCATCTACGAAGCCTGCGAAGAGGCAAAGCTTTCGCACCCGAACATCATCGCAGAATCGGGCCGTGCGCTTTCGGCGCACCATTCCATTCTGGTGTTCAACATTCTGGAAACTGCAAGCCAGGCATTCTTCGACGACGAGGAACACGAAATCGGTGACGACGCACCCGATGCACTGAAAGACCTTTACGGGATTTACAAGGGGCTTTCCCCGAAGAACCTGCTGGAAAGCTGGCACGATGCCATGCAGCTGAACGACGACGTTCTGAGCGGATTCAAAGTGGGCGACTACGATTTGCCCACCCGCGCCATGAGCGAACGCCTTTTCTGGAGCATTGCCCGCGAAGTGAACCAGATTGCAAGCGAACTGCGCCACCCGCCTTACGAACTGGCGGAACTCCCCCGCCTCTTGGCCGAGAAGTATTTCGGAAACTTCAGCCTTTTCCAGAGCCTGCCCGACAGTTGGGCCATCGACCAGATTTTCCCGGTCATGCCTATCCAGCGGCTAGACGAAGAACCCACGGTAGAAACCACCATCCAGGATGTCACTTGTGACTCCGACGGAAAGATTGCCCTATTCATCCGTGGTGGCGACGTGAGCCATACGCTCCCGCTGCATAAGCTGAAAAAGAACGAGCCTTACTACATCGCGGTTTATCTCGTGGGTGCCTACCAGGAAATCCTCGGCGACCTGCACAACCTCTTCGGCGACACGAACGCCGTCCATATTGTCTGCAACGAACAGGGTGGCTACGAAATCGAAAAGGTCATCGACGGCGAATCCGTAGAAGACGTACTCGACTACGTGAGCTTCAGCGACAAGGCCCTGGTGCGCAACATGGAAAACTGGGTGACCCGCTCCGTGAAGGAAGGGAAAATCAGTTTGCAAGAAGGCAAGGAATTCCTGAACATCTACCGCAGCGGCCTGTACGGATATACGTATCTGGAGTGATTGGTGGTTAGTGGTTAGGGAAATTCTATGATTCATGAAATAGCGCCGCACGTTTTCAACAACGAATTCAAAATCGCTGATCCGAAGGCCACCGATTTCATTATCCGTTACAATGGGGCGAAGACACTCCTCAAAAAAGTGGATGGCGGTTACGCGATTCCTCGTGTTGGCGAACTCCTTGCGCTCGAAAATAAAGCTCTCGCTGATTTCGAAGGCCATTACCTTTTCAGCATCGACGATACAGCCTTCTTCTTAGACGATAGCAAGGCTACTTTTGAAGCAGAAGCACCTAGCGGTTACGAATACATGGGCAACCGCACTTTCCGTGCCATGGCCCCCGTAGAACGCTTGGGCGGTGCAACAGCGACGCACATTGCGCATTGGGAATCGCTCAACAAGTTCTGCGGCCGTTGCGGGAACGTGACCATCCGTGGCGACAAAGAACGTTCTATTATTTGTCCCAAATGCGGAAACATCGTTTATCCGCGCATCTCTCCGGTCGTAATTGTAGCCGTCCATAATGGCGACAAACTTTTGATGGCGCACAATATCGATAACCCGAACCCGAGACTCTTCTTGATTTCGGGTTTTGTGGAAGTTGGCGAAAGTCTGGAACAGGCGGTACACCGCGAAGTCATGGAAGAAGCAGGCCTTCGCGTGAAGAATGTTCGTTACTTCAGTTCGCAGCCGTGGGCTTTTAGTGATTCACTGATTGCAGGCTTTACCGCCGAACTCGATGGCGACGATACTATCCGCATGCAAAAGGAAGAACTCTCCGAAGCCATGTGGGTTAAGCGCGAAGACATTCCCGAATACGAGACCGACGTCAGCATCAGTTGCTGCCTCATCGAAGACTTCCGCCACAAAGCGTAAACACTTTCACCATAAAACAAAAAACCTGGTTTTTAAACCAGGCTTTTTTAGAGCGGGAAAAGGGTCTCGAACCCTCGACATCGACCTTGGGAAGGTCGCGCTCTACCAACTGAGCTACTCCCGCGAGCACTTCAAATGTAATAAAAGCATATCGTATTGTAAAGGGATTTTTCTATCATTTCGCCCATGAAAAGGTTACTCGCCATATCCATTCCGTTGATCGTTCTTACCACAGCAGCCACCACCTCGGCCGAAGAAAAATCCATGTGGCAAAAGTTTGTCGACTTCTTCAACCCCTCCCCGACATTGGAAGGCGAAGGCCCACTGTACGATCAGCTCAAGGAACTGGATTCCAAGATAACCAAAACAGAAGGCAAGTATTCCAGAGAACGCAGGCCCGGAAACAAGGCCCGTTTGAAAAAGGAACTCGAGGAGCTCCGCGAACAACGGAACAAACTTGTAGAAAGAATCAATGCCGGTGAAGCGGAAACCTCATCAAGCATAGCCAAAGAAGCGCCCGCGTCATCCTCTTCTCAACCGGCCCCCAAGCCAACAGTCTGCGCACACGACACCATTTTCGTCAAAGACACAGTCATCATTCACGATACGCTGTACGTAATCGTTGCAGACAAACCCACGAGTGCGGCACCCACCGACACTACCCAGGCACCAGATAAAAATTAGGGCGTATATGCAAGGCGGCTTCGTCGGCGGCCAGGTCCGCTTCAGGGACGTTCCGTCCCACGACAAGCGCACTGTCGAAGCCGGCGACTTGGGCACCAAATACATCCGTACCCAGCGTATCACCGACCATCAGCACCCGTGAGCCCGTTGGGAGCGTTTTGCGCACGCGTTCCCAAATTTCCGGGAACGGTTTCCCTAGATAAACAGATTCCGCTCCAGAGTTCAAACGAAGTTGTTCACAAAGAGCTCCCGATACCGGAGAACGCGAGCCATCGATATTCGGAGCCCAGGCGTCAGGATTCAGAACTAAAAGAAGCGCACGCTCGTGCGACAAAATATCCACCGCATGTTTGAACATCTCTGGAGTTGCCGTCGATGAAGATACAGCAACGATTGGCTCAATAGGATTTTCCACAGCCGTTATGCCACAGGCACCAAGCACATTCTTCCCCGTTTCCCGGCCAATATAGAACACTTCCCGCAAACAATACTCACCAGACTCACGAATTTCTTTAACGGCCGCAGCAAGCAAACTTCCCGAAGAAATAGTTTCAGATGCCGTAAAATCAAACCCACGATCCGCAGCGCTCTTTGCAAGAGCGGCATCCACATCCGAGGCGGCATTCGTCACAAGCCGGAGTTCTTTCCCTGCCCTGCGCAGTTCCATGAACCATTCCTTTGCACCGGGGTAAACATAATCGCCACGATTGTACAAGGTTCCATAGCCATCAAAACAAAAGGCATCGTACTCGCCAATAATTTCAGACAAAGTAATAGATTGTGAATAAAAAATCCCCGACCTCGTACCCAGGTCGGGTCTATTCTTTTCGCAAATCAGTTTTTGATAGCGTAAATAAATTTGTTTTTCAAGCAAGTCCATCAGCGACGAAGGACCCCGAATACTTGGGTCGTAATGCCCTCGTCTTCGCTGTAGTAGACAGTCTTGCCATCGTACTTGATTATTACAGCAATGTTTGCTAAGTAAGCACCACTGCCAACACGACGATGATGCGCATCCACCGTATTCCAACGTAAGAACAGACGCTTCGCCGACTTTCCAAACCGCTTGTCGTTACCCTTTACCTTGTACCTTGCATTAGCAACAAATGAGCCAAGGTTGGTATAAATTCTCACGTTGAACAAAACCGTCACCTTCGAAGCTTTGAATTCTTCTTGAGAACGCATTTTCAAAATTTCACGGACCGAAGCTTCAAAGTCAGATCCAAGAACATCCACCGCAACACCCCAGACCGTATCGTTAGGAACCTTAGTGTCCAGGTTTTCAAAAGTCAACTGGAATACAGAATCAGACAGTTCTTCTTGATCATAAGTTCTAACAAGGTTCTGCCTGAACAGTTCGAACGGGAAGAAACCTTCTACAGCATGGAACTTGGATTTCTTAGTTACTGCGTTGTTACTAGAATCCTTCATGCAAGCATACAGCAGTCGAACAGAATCCCTCACAGTCATTCGATCACTGGAACTCGCGTTACCATCAAAAATGAGCGAAGCCTCGTTATTAAAAACATTCCACTCAATCGATGTCGGAACAAGCTCGCGCACAACAGAATCCTTAAAAGACCAGAACTCCATGTACACGTCACAATTGTGTGCAGGCTTTACCTTTTCGGAGAACAAGACCTTCAACGTATCGGTGCCACCAGCACGGCGAGTTTTGAGTTGACACGTTCTAATCGTTGGAGCCATTCCATCTTTTACATTGACGCGATAGGAACTTCCATCCGAAAGATACAAGTCACAAGATCCCGAGAAATACACAAAAAAATCTGGAGACGTCAGTCCTGTCATTTGCTGGAACAAATACTGTTTGTCAGAGAGATCAATGAAAATGACGCGGTTACTCACAGTATCCAAAACAAATTTTTCTTTTGGAATAATGATGCGGATTGCCTGACCAAGCGTGTCAACCCAGTTCACAGCAAGGCTATCCATTTTTTCGTTAATGTACTCTTTAGTAATGACTCCTAAGAATCGGATCTGGAGATGGTCCATCCGGCCATCCTCGTCTTCGTCCAGAAAGTAATTCTGTTGGCTAGACGGTGGAACAGGGTCCTGAACAAACGCCCAAACCCAGTTTGCAAGTAGCAACATTGCAATAGACAATATGCGCACGGATCTAACCATGTTATCCTACCTCACTAACCTCCCTACTCTAAATCTATACACTTTTTAGGATTCCGTAATCACGTCCTTCCACAGGAATCACCAATTGGAGCCTCGAAAGGGTCTTAATATACTTGTCAAAGACCATTTTGAAGTCCTCACCGAGCTCTTCCTCCTGGTCATTGGCCAAATTATAGGCTATATAGCTCCCATCCGGGAAGATCGAGATGCAGCAGTCCCAGGTGATATCCCCCTCCAAAACCTCCTGATCATCGTCCCGATCCTGGCTTTCGAGCATGAGCATCGGGCAGGGTGCGGCGATGGGTTCGGCATGGCCATTTTCATAGATAAAGTAATTCCTGCTAACCAATTCGTGTTCCAGGGCCATCGTACTCGGGGTGCGTTCAAACTCGTTACGCAGGCGACGGATGTTTCCCAAATCATCCTCGTAGGGGTCCCTAAAATCGTCGGGCAAAACAATCTGGTAATAGTCGAACTGCTTGCCGCTTTTCTCGAACGTTTCAATCCATTCTCTGGGCGGCTCCGGACGCATCGTCAAAAAGTCCTCGAAGGAATCAAGGATATCGAACAACCTAGAAGTCCAGGGCTCGTTTTTGCGCTGTTGCATCAGCTCAAAAAAGTTCTTCAGGCGTTCTTCGCCCGGAACGACAGAAAGATCTTCCCCCGGCACACCACTCATATCAAATTCAGCCATAATTTTTATTCCTAATTATTACTAACCACCAACCACTAACCACTTCATCAAAAGCGCTACCACATTTCCACGGTCTTTACGGTCAGGCTCATCGCAATGTCCTTCTCGTAATACGCGGGTTCATTAATAAAGATAGGCCACACGCTCTCGCGACCATCCGCCTCGCCTTCGTAAAGGATATCCTTCCCGTCAAACGTGCGGAACAGCTTATCGCCCTTCTTGAGTTCGCCAAAGTCACGGCCCAGCAAATCCGGGTGAATCATCGCCTCGATGGGGGCTCCGGCCCACGCCTTGGGGTAGCCGAGATCGCGCAGCTGCGTATAGACTTCCACCTGGATAGGAGAGCGCTTCTGGAGCTCTCCTCGGTTCCATTCGTCCGCAAGTTCCAGGTAACGCTTTACCAGCTTTTCTGTCTGTTCGAACAGGCGGGCATCTAGAGTGCCATGCTGCTGCGGGCCAATTTCCACGCACACGTCCGCCATCGCGACGGTACCAAAATAAGGCGATGCAGAGCGTTCCTCCGGTTGGTAGTAAATGCGAGCATCGTCAAATTCATGCGTAAGCACTGCCGAAGCCTTCATCGTGAACGGATCACGAGCCGATAGAATCAGGCACAGTCCCATGTTCGAGCCCGTATTGTGAACGTCGAGCAACAAGTCTGTCTTGGTATTCGCACCCTTCGGGCCATAAACGCGGTTCAGTTCATGCGCACGCCGGAACTCGTACTGCTGCGGTTCCGCATTCATATCAAGACTAATCTGCGAAAAAGAACGGTTCAAATCAAAGTCGCGATAACGCCGGTTGAGCCGCATGGCCTCCGGGTTCGCAAGCACCAGCGAAACTTCGGCGCCGGGGCAGCACGTGCTGTAGCATTCGGGGCACGCCATCCACTTCTCGACCAAGCGAACACCCGTTCGCTCGTTCCCGTGCGTCCCGCCAGCAACGACTATTTTACGTATTTGACTCATGTTTTATATTATAGCAAAAAAGAGGCGATGACGCCCCTTTAAATTTTAAAAATTGTTTTTTGAAGTCGTCTTTAATTTTCAATTAATTTTCCACTAAACCATTCGCCATAAGCCTCTACATCGCGATTATCCTCTCCGCATTTCCATGATTCACTCGTGAATGAGTTGTCAATAGTTTCTGGAGCCGTCAGATTAAACTCATTCTCGCAGTCCTCAATCAAAAAGGCCACAGAAAGTATCATACCAGTTACCCCACAAGCCCCACCCGGAGCCACAGACCGAAACACAGACGTAAATTCAATAGCATCGTCCGCAAAGCGACTCAAAACATGCCCTACGGGTTGGCCTCCATCATAATCGGAAATCACAAAGTAACGACAATTCGCTCTTCTCGGGTGTTCGTCCATTATCTTTGCAGTCATCGGGAAACACATCCATATATCACTTGTATCCATTTGATACACAGGAGAATTTTTGGTCGGATGATCCGTTTTATTCATAAGGTTTTTGGAATAATTCGAGCATCCAAAGCCAGAATAACCATTATAAGCAATTACATGTTCGTCAAACGAGAGTTGTTCTGTATTCTCCGCGAACTGCAAAACATAGTTTTCTAGAGTCCGGTTGTAATTGACGGTTATTGCGGTATCGCGAACAGGCGTTATAACAGAATCTTCTTCAATGAAAATTGAAGAACTTGAACCATTTAACTCTGTTGAAGGAGACGACATAGTTATCCAGTATATCCCTGAGGAACTTTGAGCGTTCCCCGTCATCACGTTACAACGTTCGCTGGCAATATGGACATACTCCGACACCAGCTTGTTTGCAGAATCACTCCCGACATGCTTCACGCGGCATGCGGCTTCAAAAGCATCATCCTTACAGCCATTACTTGGCGTATAGAACTCGCTATTAGGCACCTTGTCGCATTCGGCCTTGAATTCCGCAAATACCGAATCGCACGAATTCACAAGCTTATTTCCGCTCATGGTGGAAACCTCACTGGAATTATAAATTTGCATCGTCATCGCAAGGAACGCGCTATCGGCAACGCATTCCACTCGCACTCCGTTACCATCGTCCGATACGGCCGATCTGCCGCCCTCAAATTTAGCATACGAGGATTCATTCCATTCCGTACCAAAATTGAGCCATTCTCTCACTTGCTTTTCCGAAGCGGCATTCTGGTCATCTATAGTACCCCCCGCAGCCTTGTCCGATTCGGAGCAAGCAACCAGTGCGGCAAAGGTCGAGGCAAAAATAATGATTTTCTTATTCATGGTTACGCTCCTTACTTTAATGAGGATTCTTGTTTTTGAACTTTGTCTGTAAGCGGGAATAGTTGCATATTCAAGCGATATACGCGATTGCCGCCTTTTTTGGCACTCGCAATAGAAATGATTCTCTTGCGACAGTTTTCCAATTCTTTCAAGATCTCGGCATAGTCTTCATCGTCTATGCCCATAGTGACCCCCGTAAAGTTGCGTTCATCTACAGGATACTTTTCAACAGCATCTTTTGCGAAACTGGCCATTTCCTTGTGCATCTCGCGGACAAGCACCGGCATGGCCGCAACAGACATCTGTAACGAACGGTCCACCTGTTCATACACATTGTCGGCCGTCTTTTTAAGGAATTTCGCCCGGGTCAAGAAGGCTAGCGCATTGCGAACCTCTTCTGCCGAAAAAGCATTGCCGCAAGCCCTGGCAATATCGAGGGGTTTTGCACCCGGCATCATGGGAGCCAGTTCGCGCAGTACCGGGAATTTCCATGACTCGTAGAAAGACATCGATTCGCCTTCCAGAACACGGACTTTGCGAGCACACGCGATTTCCTTCATTTCGGTATAGGCAGCCTTTTTATCGACATCCTTTTTGGCTTGACCAAACTTCACCAACTGTCGAAAATACTCGCGTTCGGCCCCCACAAGGTCCATAGCGTCGGCGGCACGTTCAACCCCGGTTTTAGAAAGGCCGCTCTTGCCTTCGCACACCAACTTCATATGGTTAGGCGAAGTGAAACCACCCTTCTTAGTAAAATCACGCCAGGAAAAAGCGGAAGTCTGCTTTTTCCACCGGTAATAGTCGTTCATAAACAAACGGTAGTCTTCATATTCAATTACGGATTTCATCATACCCTAAATATATTTCATGCCTAGCCACATGGAATCATTTTTTATACAAAAATTTCGTTTTTCTATTCAAATTGTATAATTTTACGTATAATTTCAAAAATTCAAAAAATCATTATACACCCTAGCTGGCACAATATGATTTTTTCTACATTTGCCCGCATGGATTTAGACCACTGCCGCCGTCTTTCTATTGCGCCGATGCTCGACTGCACCGACCGTCACGAGCGCTATTTTTTGCGTCTACTTTCGCGGAACGTTCTGCTCTACAGCGAGATGGTGGTGGCAAGCGGGCTTTTGCATTGCGAAAATACCGACATGTTCCTCGGGCACGAACCGCTCGAACAGCCCGCAGTGTTGCAGCTCGGAGGCAGCAACCCAACAGATCTCGCGCGCGCATCCAAGCTCGTAGAAGCCGCGGGATTCCAGGAAGTGAACCTGAACTGCGGATGCCCTTCGGACCGCGTGCAGAACGGAAACTTCGGCGCATGCCTCATGAAAGAAAAGAATGTCGTCGCCGACTGTTTCAAGGCCATGCAAGATGCGGTGGGCATTCCCGTGTCCATCAAGTGCCGCATCGGGGTCGACGAGTTCGACAGCTGGGAATTCTTCACTGATTTTATACAAACTATCCGCGACGCGGGATGCAAGGTGTTCATCATCCATGCGCGCAAGGCGTGGCTCCAAGGTCTCAGCCCCAAGGAGAACCGCGAGGTCCCGCCGCTGCACTACGATTTCGTCCACCGCCTCAAGGCCGAGATGCCGGACCTGAACATCAGCATCAACGGCGGCATCAAGACGCTCGACCAGGTGGAGGAACAACTTAAGGACCTGGACGGAGTGATGGTCGGCCGCGAAGCGTACGAGAACCCGTGGTTCCTGCACGACGCAGACGAACGCATTTTCGGCGATGTCCGCCCCGAAAGCGACAATCCCGCCGATATTGCCGCAGGGAAAGCACGCCCCGCGACCCGGAAAGCGCTCCTGGAAGCCTACCTCCCCTACGTAGAAAAGCAGACCGCCGACGGATGCCCCGCCACGATTCTCGTAAAGCACCTCTACGGGCTGTTCGCCGGACTCCCCGGTGCCCGCAGGTTCCGCCAGATGCTCAGCAACGAGTCCCCCAAGGCAAGGGGCCGCGGAGAAGCCGTCGCCCTGATCCGCCAGGCGATGGACCAGGTAAAAGAATAAAAACGGGCCAAAAAAGGGTTTTTTAGGGGGTCTTTCCCCCTTGACAAAACGGCCAAATTTTTCTCTATTTGGGAGCACAATTTTCAGTTTAACCTTTAACGGAGATACAACATGCCTTGCGGAAAGAAAAGAAAGCGCAGGAAGATTGCGACCCACAAGCGTAAAAAACGCCGTCGTCGTGACCGCCAGAAAAAGAAACTTCGCTAATATCCGTTAGCATTTTCTTGTAATTTCCTGAAAAGCGGAGTGCGAAAAACACTCCGTTTTTTTCTGTTTATAGTCGACAACGCCTATCCACGGACCCCGGTCAAAACAATGATCCTCACCGGCAGCATAAAGACAATCACATTCCACAATCCGCAGAACGGTTTTACGGTCATGCGACTGACGGACGCCGAGACCCAAAAGGTCGTGGTAGTCACTGGGAATTTTCCAGAACTTTCGACGGGGGAATCGCTGAAACTTA
Organism: uncultured Fibrobacter sp.; assembly: GCF_947305105.1. Taxonomy (NCBI): domain Bacteria; kingdom Pseudomonadati; phylum Fibrobacterota; class Fibrobacteria; order Fibrobacterales; family Fibrobacteraceae; genus Fibrobacter; species uncultured Fibrobacter sp. The sequence continues at coordinate 161,339 of NZ_CAMZCS010000004.1, forward strand.
CGGGGGATTGGGGACGGCACCCGAAATTCGGGCCGCAGTTCGTATGCACCGGGTTCGAAATCCTCGCGCCCGAAGACAGCAGCATCGAGTCTTACCTCTCTAGCGGACTTTTCCCGGGAATCGGCCCCAAGACAGCGGCCAGCATCGTAGCCGTTTTCGGGGACAGGACAGCCGACATTCTCGACAACGAGCCGGACACATTCCGCAAGACGAAAATCAAGGGACTGACTGCGAAGAAGGCCGAACTGTTCCTCGCCCGCTGGCAAGAGAACCGCCACAGCCGCGAGACTCTCCTGTTCCTCTACCAGCACGACATCACCGGGAGCATTGCCAAAAAGCTCTGGACCAAGTACGGCCAAGACACCATCCGCCGCATCAAGGACAACCCCTACATGCTCTGCGAGGACGTCTACGGCATCGGCTTTGTCAAGGCGGACGAAATTGCGACCAAGATAGGCTTCCCGAAGGATAGCCCCGTCAGGCTCGAAGCGGCCATCCTTTACACCTTGCAGGAATCGACAAGCGACGGGCACGTTTTCCTCCCCAAGGGAGCACTCCTGGAGCGCACGGCCAAGAACCTGCGCCTCACCTACGAAGACGAAGACGCCTACAACACCATCCTGGAGAAGTTCGAGGAACTCTGCGGCAGGGAACGCATCAAGCGCGTTGACGACGACTGTTTCTACCCGCCCATCTTCCGCGCCGAACAGAACATCGCGGACAACATCCTCCTGCGCCTGCAAGGGAACCGGTTGCCCATTGACGGTTTCGAAAACAAGCTGATAGACTGGGAACGCGAGCACAAGTTCGCATTCGACCCCATACAGCGGCAGGCCATATCGACGGCAATTTCGTACAAGATTAGCGTCATCACTGGCGGACCGGGCACAGGCAAGACGACAATTCTCAAGGGAATTTTGCACCTCGCCCGAAAAATGGGCGAAAAGATACGCCTTGCCGCCCCCACGGGGCGCGCCGCCAAGCGCATGAGCGAATGCAGCGGCGAAGACGCCTGCACCATCCACCGTCTGCTCGAGGTGGACCCCATCACCGGCAAGTTCAACAAAGATATTGGCAACCAGTTGGAATGCGATTTGCTCGTCATCGATGAATTCAGCATGGTCGACACGTGGCTTGCCGCAGCCATTCTCGAAGCGACACCGCTGAGGACCCGCATTGTATTCATCGGTGATGCGAACCAGCTGCCGAGCGTAGGCCCGGGCAACGTGCTCAACGATTTGCTCCAATGCCCGCAAATCCCGAACATCCGCTTGCAGCACATCTTTAGGCAATCCGGCGGCAACGACATCGCCGACAAGGCCGCCAAAATCAACCAGGGCATCACGCCAGCGCCTATCGACGGGCCGAACTTCCACTTTATCCCCTTCGAAACGCCAGAGCAGGCAAGAGAGATTGTCCGGGAACTGCTCATTAGCGGCGTCCGCAGCAAAATCAACGTCGACCTCAAAACAGAAATGCAGTTGCTCACCCCGATGCGCAAGGGACCGCTCGGCACGTTCGAACTGAACACCTTTTTGCAAGACATTCTCAACCCGGAAAGGACCCCGACAAGGGCCGGAGTGGAACGCCACAGAATCGCCGGAGTCCGCTGGAGTGAAGGCGACCGCGTGATGCAAGTCCGCAACAACTACGACAAGAACGTCTTCAACGGCGACACGGGAATCATTTACCGGATCAGCAAGAACACGAACAAGGTAACTGTATTCTTTGAAGACAAGACTGTGGAATACGAGAGCGACGAAATGGACCAGCTCGCCCTCGCCTACGCCTGCACCATTCACAAGAGCCAGGGCAGCGAATACCCCGCCGTCATCGTGGTTCTCGATTCCAGCCACTACATGATGCTACAGCGGAACCTCATCTACACCGCCATCACGCGAGCCAAAGGGCACGTGTGGGTGCTGTCGGCGCCAGGAGCATTCCACCAGGCCGTGCGCAACAACCGCAGCACAAAGCGGTACACAAGACTCAAAGAAAGGCTGGGGTGAGGCTCGAGGCTCCAGGCTCGAGGGGCGAGGCTCGGGGAATCAGCGAATACAAACAAAAATCCCGCAGATTTCTCCACGGGAAATTTTCAAATTCTGAAGACAGTTTCCGGTAAGATTCTACTTCCTACCGTCTACTGTCTACTTCCTACTGTCTACTACAGTTCCACCACTTCAGTCCAGCCGAACGGGTCTTCGGCTTCACCGAACTGGATGGCAGTGTACTTCGTGAAGAGTTCCGTGCAGACCGGGCCCGGATTCACGCCGTCACCGTATGTGAATTCCTTGCCGGCAACCGGATCCACAATCTTTTTGATCGGGGTAATCACGGCGGCGGTACCGCATTCGGCGGTTTCGGAGAATTCAGCGAGTTCTTCGAACGGAACTTGGCGGCGTTCCACAGTGTAGCCGAGGTATTCAGCCAACTGCTGCAAACTCTTGTTCGTAATGGACGGCAGAATGGATTCGGACTTCGGGGTCACGTAGGTCTTGCCCTTGATGCCGAAGAAGTTTGCCGGACCGCATTCGTCGATGTACTTCTTTTCCTTCGCATCCAGGTAGATGGTGCTGGAGTAACCAAGCTTCTTGGCCTCGGCGAGGGAAAGCAAGCTGGCAGCGTAGTTACCGCCGACCTTCACCGTACCCGTACCCTGCGGAGCGGCGCGGTCGTAGTTGCGGCTGATCATCATGTCCACCGGCTTGAACCCGTCCTTGAAGTACGGACCCACCGGAGTCACGAACATCAACAGCAGGTATTCGTCGGAGGGCTTCACGCCGACTTCCGGGCTCGTACCGATGAGGAGCGGGCGGATGTAAAGCGTTGCACCGTAACCGTACGGCGGCACAAAACGGGCGTTGGCCTTCACCACTGTGTGGACCATCTCGCGGAACAGTTCGACCGGCGGAACAGCCATGAGCACGCGGTTCGCGGTGTTCTGCATGCGCTTCGCATTCTCGTCAACGCGGAAAATACGGACCTTGCCGTCCTTGCCCGTGTAAGCCTTGAGGCCTTCGAAACCTTCCTGGCCGTAATGCAAGCAAGTAGCGGCCATGTGGATGCTGATGTCCTTGGAAGAAGAAAGTTCGATCTTGCCCCACTGACCATTGCGGTAGTAGCAGCGAACATTGTAATCGGTGTCATAATAACCGAAGGGGAGCGTCTTCCAATCGACATTGTTCAAATCAACTTGCATAATATTCACCTTTTTTGCAGTTAGTGCATTTTTAAAGGTATCGTTCGGTACCGCACAGAAAAATACAATTATGCCGGGGATTTTGGCACGATTTGTCGTGAAAAAATAAAGAAAAATGGGTATCTCACACATTCGATATAATCTCTCCACTCCGTTTCAGCAAGGATTTTCTTTCCACATCGTCTGCGGTATTGGGAATGTCCGCAACCATCCTAGACAATTCCCTAATTTTCACAAACGTATCTATAATGTTTATTGTCGTCTGCGTTGCCGTTTTTCCCTTCAAAATGGTAGCAAGCATATACAAACCACGTTCCGTAAACGCTGTTGGATTGACTGGACTGAATTTAAGCTTTTCGAGGTGGTCAAAATTTTTTACCACCTCCTTTTTCTCTTCATTCTCTTTCATAAATTCTCCATCCGCCTACAAGGCAAAAAAGGCGGGGTTAATGTTTTCGCAAACAATATAAATCACTTCAAATGTCAAAAGATGACATCTGGATATTTTTTTGAGCTGGGAGACATCTCCCCCTCGCTCCTAAGGGGACACCCCCTAACACCCCCGGCCCGACAGTCACCCTGTAGCCTTTTATCCCGGCCTTGTGCTGGGATCACCATTCCTTACCTGAACCGCGGGTATCATCTCCTCTAAAAAATCGCCTTAACATCATAGACCACTCGGTTTATTGTTTTTCGACCATCACACAGCGGACAGAATAGCCATCAATTTTCAGGTCACCATCATCAGACCGTGGAGCATGATCTGTTATACCTGATATATATGACGAATAGACATAAGCAACAGAATCAGCTGCATGTTCTTGTGGGTATGCGAAAAAATAGTTTGATTTAATTTGGAAAACTCACCTTCTTTAGTTCGCAATCCTGCGTCAGTAAGAGACAAACCGCTTGAATTATAGCCATTAAATCCATACATCGAACGAACACCCTCTATACCATATTCATTTGTTTCCGCATGCCAAGCAATAAAAAAATCATTATAGGTCATCAATCTCCAACCTTCGGGACAAATCCCCTTATGATTTTCCTGAATAAGATCGGCACAACTTTCCGTGTTGCAACGACTTGGCAATTGCATCATCTCAGCCCATTGGTACAAACCGCCAAATTCGTCACAATAAGTCGTATCGTTGTTATAGCAGTAACGTTCAATCTTGTTGTCATCGTTTTGATTTTTTTTTGCCACGCACCATTTCGCCGATGTTCAGGTTTTCAGCCATAACAGTCACAGAAGCCAAATTTCCCGTTGTATCTTTACCTTTTATAGTGATATAATAGTAGCTACGGCCATTGCGCGTATCAGTAAACTGCTTGTAGGCATTCTCACCAACACGCCAATCTCCACCCAACGTCTTGGAATGGTCAAACGGCACGTACTCGCTGCTGGAGGATTCACTGACACTACTGCTCGATGCAACACTCGATGATGACAAGTTCGCTGAGCTTTGTCGAAGCGAACTGCTGGACTTTGCGCTACTCGAAGACGTTTTCTTGGAAGACGAACTAGACTTGCCTCCTTCGTCATTGCGAGAACTCGAAGAGTTTGTGGCAATCTCCTTGCCACTACTTGATTTTGCAGAACTACTCGACTTCGCCGAAGAAGACGACTTCCCGCTCGACGAGGACTCTTCCTCGATACTGCTCGACAACTCGTCCGAGTTCGGCTCGACAAAACTGCCACTGATTTGTTGGTGGAGATAGATTATGTCCTACGATGTTCTGGAAAAAGAACTTCGGCTGTTGCCGCAATCCTACCTTGAAGATGTAGCCAAGTACGTCCAATTCCTGCTTTATCAGCATGAACAGGAACGTATGGCCCCTCTTGCGGAATCCGATCTCGCCGAAGTGTACTCTTACATTTCAACAGAATTGCAATCGGCAGCGACAGCTGACAACGTAATCGATTCGTTGCAGCGTGCGGTGAAAGACCTGTCCATTATGCCTAACAGATATCATCGCTACATGGAGGAGCCATGGTTTTCTGAGGGCGTACGCTGTTTTTTCGGTTCGAAATTTTTCTGTATTTTACACTGTGGACGAGGACGAACAATGCATCTTTGTTGTTCATGTAATCTACAGTAAAAGGGATTTCCCGCAAATATTGTCGAAAGTGTGACAAAAACTTTGCTATCTCGGCAAGTTGTAATCTCGCAACTGTATAGCAAAAAAGCCCCCTTGCGGAGGTTTTTTGCTGTTGTTTTATCCTGTGTTAGTCCTTTACGCAACGGACAGAGTTCCCAGTGTTCTTACTGATGTCGTACAGGTACGCATTGTCGACATCGCTGTACATGACCATGTAGAACGCGCCACCGCTAAGGCTCCCAGCAGAACTCCAGAAGTGCGCGCCGTAGCCCTCGTTGATGTATTCCCCACGGTAATCCCTATACCCAGCAGGCAATGCCGAGAACCCGTAGGCATCCATGCCGTTCCCGTTTTTGGACCAGCCACTCTGCGACTTGAGAACAATGCCCGCAACGGTACTACCGCCCACCACCGTGAACAGGGTTCGCCATTCCGTCTCGCTCGGCAGGTGCCAGCCCGTAGGGCATGCCATCATCGCGGCAGCCCATGTGTAGAGGCGCCCATAAGTTGGGCAATTGGCCGGTTCATTGTTGTAGCAATATGAGTTTGCCATTTCGTAATTGAGGTTTTGAGCCATCCACGTCTGCAAGCCAATGGTGGCCGTCTTATAGGTTTGGCCATCACGGGCGTCGGTAAGAGGCCCTTCGAACATTGCTGTTGGAAGACCTTCGACAGGTTCAGTTCCCTTTGCGTTTGAATCGCTGTCGCCGCCGCAAGCGGCAAGCATCGCAGCCACACCGGCTAAAGCCAAGAATTTCGTATAAACCATGGCAAATCTCCTTCACTGAATATACATTTCTTAAAAAAAATACATTAAATTAGCGTCAAGCGGACTCCAAAGGTGGTCAAAATTTTTTACCGCACGGTCACGCGCTTGGTCCAGTTGCCGATCCGCACAAGGTAGCTACCCGACTGATTGACCGGAATGGTAAAGTTCGGTGTAAGCACATATCCTGAACGGAGTAGATGTCCCTGCATATCAAATAGTGCATAATGCCTGCCGACATAAGCCTCCGTCACCTGAATTTCTCGGCCAACAACCTTGACCTGGAATTGCCGGATCATCGCATCCACAGGCAAAGCATCGCTACATTTTTTCCCGCTACAAGAAATTTCGAACGTGATGGGCAAGAATGGCGCAACCGAAGAATTGGATTTACTCTTGGGCATATCGGCCACATAACTAGAACTAGAAGTAGAAACAATCTCCTCACTAGAACTAGATTCAGCAATACTGCTACTAGACGTTGCAGAACTGGAACTCGACTTTGCAGAACTGCTGCTAGATGTTGACGAGCTGCTCAACGTGCCCAATTTGAAATACGCAACAAAAGCCTTGGGTTCCGTAACGACATAGGTACGAACCGGATCGGTGTTATTCATATCATCTTTCCAGCAGTCAAATTCGTAACCTGGGGCGGGGACCGCCATCAGTTCCACGGTGTCGCCATATTGGAACAAATCTCTTTTACTGGTATTTACGACATCGCCCCAAGTTGCTGGGCTCGCAGAAACCACAACCTTGTACAAAATTGGAGTTAACTTGGCGTAGAATTCCAAGTCGCCCTCGTCAGATGAGAGAATAGAATCAATCGGGGAGCCCGAATAATTGCTATCCGCATACCATCCACTAAACGTATAGCCCTCCCGAACAACTGAATCGGGAAGAGCTTTCGGAAGCCCCTCAACATAACTGCTGAAATAATTTGTTCTATCTCCAACGTATGTATAGAAAGAAACATTGTACCGAGCGATTGTAGAATTTTTGATAATTCCACTATAATTCGGCAAAGGATCAACACCGACTTCCTGCCCCCAAATGGAGCCACTCGATCCATAATGCAAAGCAAGAGCAACAGAACCATTCGCAAACTGTTCAGATGTCGCCATTATCCCTTTTTCTATATAATTATCTGCAGATTGCAGATAGTAACTGTTTATCACTTCAGCTTTCTCGTTGTCGTCACCTACTAACGGATATCCCAAACCACTCTCATAACGATAAGCTCCGCCAACGTTAAAACAGTTCTCGATATAAACTTCACTTCCATTGTCTGCACGCCCCAATATTCCTCCGACATAATAATCATTCCCGGTAATAATCCCAGAATTGTAGCTGTTTTCAACAACAACAATATTATATTTGCTGACTTTACCTAAGATGCCACCGCCGTAATTTTTAGCAGTTACAGAAGATGTACTATAACAATTAATAACGGCGAGGTATGAGTCGTATAAACTATTCTTGCCTGTATTGACAAAACCAATCAAAGCACCGACATTATACGGAGCCTCAAAATACGAATCGACAACACCTAGATTTGCAATGACAACAGGGTTTTCTAGAGAGCCTCCAGAAATAGAGCTAAACAATCCAAATCCCCAAAGAGGAGAATTTTCCCATTCATCGGTACGGATATACAATCCCGAAATAGAATACATGTTTCCATCAAACGTCCCAGCAAAATCAACAATCGGATCCCATTCAATAAAGCCCTGAACCGCATCTTCGTTCAAGTGCCCTTCCGCATTCAAAACATTCTCGTTTACCACGATATTATTTGCTAAAGACGCACAAGCCAACGTTTCACTTTTATAGCCATCTGTACCATTCACGATAGCGGCAAAACCATACAGTTCCTCCGCATTCTTGATAACATAGCAACCATTCTCATCTTTTGTCGGTGTTTCCTTTTTGAACCATTTGGCATAGAAAACCTTGTCGCCGAAATCGTCAGGCCCTATTTTGAACAAGCGATCGCCACTGAAATTTTCGTCTTTAAACCAACCATTAAAAATATATCCACTCCGAGAGACTTTATACGGAAGAATCACCACATCGCCTTCCATATAGGTTTCAATGAGCCCAGAATCAATTGTTCCACCATTTGTTTCAAATGTTACTTGTCTATTCCCAATAAATTTAGCCCAGAATTCCTGCGTTCCTTCTGCCGTACTCGGAATAGCACTTACAGGGTTCCCGCTGAATTCGGCATTATCGTACCAACCCGCAAAAATTTCCTCCTCTTTGTCCACTTCAGGAAGTTTAAATTCTAATCCGGGCAAATACTTTTCAGGCAGGGCAGTTGTATCCCCTTCGTACGTATGCAAGGCCAAGGTTTCCAGAGAGCTCAACGACACATCCGTTACAACTCCACTGAAATTCGGATACATGTCGTTTCCGACATTCTGCCCCCAAACAGTCGCATCTACGCTATCGAAAAAAGAATAGTGCATCAAATAGGCGATAGAACCATCTTCCAATTGTTCACTTGTCACAGGAATTCCAAATTTGGCGCTCCCATAATTTGCATCCAAGTAGAATGTATTTTCAAAATGAACTTCATCATTTTTATCCGGATTCCACATAATCGGATCTAGATAAGATACATCAGAATCTACCATCAACACTGTTCCCGCATTATAAACATTTGTCATGGCTACATAGGTTGAATAATTTAATCCTATAATGCCCCCTACACCTTTATATCCAGAAACAGAACCTACGTTATAACTATTTTGGAATGTTAAAATTCCCCCAGAAAGGCCAATCAGTCCACCTACATAAGTAAAATCCGTATAGTCATCAAACGACTTAATAGTTCCCTCATTAAAGACCGTTTTCATCAGAAGATTCGCTCCAGTAAGAGATCCAACAATACCTCCGAGAGTGTAGGCTGCAGTAATTGGTCCCATATTGAAGCAATTTTCAACCAATAGCTCATCGTCCGCATTTATATAGCCAACAAGGCCCCCAACATCATAGGAATCATCAGGATCCTCAGCCACCGAGGTTATCGCCCCCATGTTATAAGCATTGATAATCTTTAGGTTTCGTCCATTAAGGTAACCGACTAAGCCACCAATAAATCGCGCTCCCATAACAGGCCCTAAATTGTGGACCGTTTTGAGCTGGACATTCGCTAGGGAATAACCAACAAAGCCTCCTACAGCAAACCCATGTGATTCTATTCGCGAATGGCTATAACAATTCTCAATATTTACAACCGAGCCCCCTTCTATGAAACCGACAAAAGCACCAACATAATCGCCTGCACGAAAAAAGGAACCCTCAATTCCAAGATTACGAATATCAACTATTCCATCATCTATACTAGGACGAATCAACCCGAACAGGCCTACATAACGGGGCTCTTTGGTATCAATATAAAGGCCCGAAATCTTATGACTGTTACCGTTAAATTTTCCCCTGAATTTCATAATCGGAGTCCATTGGGCAAAACTAGCCGTATCAGCCACGTTGAGGTTTCCGTTCTCGTCAAGAACATTCTCGTTCACCACGATGTCTTTCGTGAGTTTGCCACAGGCGGTAGTGTCCTTCTCCATACCGGGCATGTTACCATTCACGATAGCGGCAAAGCCGTACAATTCCTCAGCAGACGAGATCTGGTAACAGCTGTCCAATTTAGACGGAGCCACAGGGGTAATGGTTACCGCAGCATCCGTCAGCGAAACAAAAAGAAATAAAAAGAAAACGATCCACATCCTTTGACGCATCTTAAACTCCTAACTATACCCTAAAATAATAGATAAATATGAAAACTTTATAAAACGCTTTTTTTTCAAAATCGGATTATTGGAAAAGAATCAAAAAATTTCTATTTTTGCGCGCCGAAAACGGCGCCAAACGCACCCAAAATTTTCAACAGGATACGACGATGAACTACAATCCTCTCGCAGAACAGGCCAACGCGGAACTCTCCGCCAACGGTTGCAAAGTACTCAGCATGCTTTCCGAAAGGGGCAAGGCCATTTTCTTCCCGCGCAAGGGCATCCTGGGCCAGGGCGCCGAAGCCAAGGGCTCCGAAATCAACGCGACCATCGGCACCGCCCTCGAAGACGACGGGAGCCCGCTCGTACTCGACTGCGTGCTCAAGAGCCTGAACCTGCCCAAGCAAGCCTTCCTGTACGCCCCGAGTTTTGGCAACCCCGACCTCCGCAAGGCCTGGAAGGAACAGATTGTACGCAAGAACCCGAGCCTCGCAGGCAAGCAGTTCAGCAACCCGGTCGTGACCGCGGCCCTCACCCACGCCATCAGCTGCGCGGGCTACCTCTTCCTGGATGCCGGTGACGAAGTCATCATCCCCGACCTCTACTGGGACAACTACGAACTCGTGTTCGAAAACAGCTGCGGTGCGAAGATCAAGACGTTCAACACCTTCAAGGACGGCGGTTTCGATACCGAAGCCCTCAAGAAGGCTCTCGCCGAATCCAAGAGCGACAAGAAGGTCGTGCTCCTGAACTTCCCGAACAACCCGACCGGCTACACCGCTACCGAGAAGGAAGCCGTCGAAATCGCGAAGATCCTCACCGAATGCGCCGCCGCCGGCAACAAAGTCGTGGCCCTGCTCGATGACGCCTACTTCGGACTCGTCTACGAAGATGGCGTGACCAAGGAATCCATCTTCACAAAGATTGTCGACGCCCACGAGAACCTACTCGCCGTCAAGCTCGACGGCCCGACCAAGGAAGACTATGTGTGGGGCTTCCGCGTCGGTTTCATGAGCTTCGGTTTCAAGGGCGCCACCGCCGCCCAGCTCAAGGCCCTCGAAGACAAGGCCGCCGGTACGGTCCGCGGCAACATCTCTAACGCTCCGAGCATCAGCCAGAAGATTTTGCTCGCCGCTTTCCAGAGCGAAGAATACCTGCAGCAGAAGCAGGAAAAGTACGAAACGCTCAAGAAGCGCTTCGACATCATCAAGCAGGAATTCGCCGCCCACCCGGAATACAAGGATGCGTTCGAGCCCATGCCGTGCAACAGCGGCTACTTCATGTGCATCAAGCCGAAGGGCGTGGATGCCGAAGAATTGCGCCAGAAGCTCATCAAGGACTACAGCACGGGAACCATCATGCTCTCGGGCCTCATCCGCGTCGCTTTCAGCGCCGTCCCGACCGACAAACTCGGCAAACTGTTTGAAAATATTTATAATTGCATATTAGAGATGAGGGGCTAGAGGCTAGGATCTAGAAATGCACAGTTACAAGGACTTGATTGTTTGGAAAAAATCCGTAGAGTTAGTCATGCAATTGTATGACTATATTCAGGCTTTTCCCAAAAATGAGTCCTATGTGCTATCAGATCAAATGCGTCGAGCTGTAGTATCGATTCCTTCAAATATTGCAGAAGGATACGAACGTATGACTACAGCTGAATACATCCGATTCTTATCAATCGCTCGCGGATCAAAAGCAGAACTTGAGACGCAATTACATATATGCAACCAATTGAAATTAGGTGACATGGAGAAGAATGTTGTTTTGCAGTCAAATTGTAAAGAAATTGGCAAAATGCTAAATTCAATGGTTTACACATTAAACAGCAAGAAACAGCAAAAAACCCAAACCCCTAGATCCTAATCCCTAGATCCTAACCCCTAAGGAGTACAAATGTCCGACAAAGCGACCTTGAAATACAACGGAAAGAGTTTCGAACTCCCCGTCGTTGAAGGCACCGAGAACGAACATGGTCTCGACGTCAGTTCCCTCCGCAAGGAAACGGGACTTGTCACGCTTGACTACGGCTACCTGAACACGGGCAGCACCAAGAGCGCCATCACCTACGTGAATGGCGAGCAGGGCATTCTCCGCTACCGAGGTTACTCCATCGAAGACTTGGCCGAAAAGGCGACCTTCCCCGAGACCGCCTGGCTCCTGATTTACGGCGAGCTCCCGACTCCGGAACAGCTCGGACGTTTCCGCACGCTCCTTACCGAAAACGCTCTCCTGCACGAGAACCTGTTGCACTTTTTCCGCGAGATGCCGCCGAGCGCGCACCCGATGGGCATTTTGAGTTCCATCGTGAACGCCGTGGGCCTGTTCACCCCGCGCTTCTACGACGACGAAAACATTGCAAGCGCTTTCGAGCTCACGACTGCGGGCCTTATTTCCAAGATCCGCACCATCGCCGCTTTCGCCTACAAGGCAAGCATCGGCGAACCGTTTGTGTACCCGGAAGCGGAACGCAGCTACTGCAGCAACTTCCTCAACATGATGTTCAGCAGCAAGGCTCGCCCGTACCACCCGGATCCGATTATGGAAAAGGCGCTCAACACGCTCCTCATCGTGCATGCCGACCACGAGCAAAACTGCTCCACGTCGACGGTGCGTATGGTGGGTAGCTCGCAGGCGAACCTTTACGCAAGTATCTGCGCCGGCATCTGCGCCCTGTGGGGCCCGCTCCACGGCGGTGCAAACCAGGCCGTGCTCGAAACACTCCTGCGCATCCAGCAGAGCGGCATGACCATCGAGCAGGTGATGGCCAAGGCGAAAGACAAGAGCGACCCGTTCCGTCTTTCGGGCTTTGGTCACCGCGTGTACAAGAGCTACGACCCGCGCGCCAAGGTGCTGAAGAAGCTCATGTACCAGGTGTTCGAACGCGAACACGTGCACGACCAGCTCCTGGATATTGCCATCAAGCTCGAAGAAGCCGCCCTCAAGGACGACTACTTCATCGAGCGCAAGCTCTACCCGAACGTGGACTTCTACTCGGGCATTCTCTACCGCGCCATGGGCATCCCGACGAACATGCTTACCGTGATGTTCGCCATCGGCCGACTCCCCGGCTGGATTGCCCACTGGAAGGAAATGCACGACGATCCGCAGAGCAAGATTAACCGTCCGCGCCAGATTTACGTGGGACAGACGGCAAGGCCCTGGATCGACAGGGACAAGCGATAACCCGCCTGCCCTGCAGACCACTTTAAAGCAAAACGAGCGGACGACAATTATTGTCGTTCGCTTTTTGTATATTGAGGAAGATCCCCGCCTTCGCGGGGATGACAATTGCAGGACTTGCCTGCACGTGAGCAGTCCACCCTGGCCCATTACGCGAAGGAACTGAACGGGCGCATTCTGTTCATGGGAACGCCCCCGAGCGTTGACGAAAATGTCGGCAAAAATCTGCCGGTCATCCTTGATGCCATCCGCAAAAAACAAAAAGTGCAAATCACCTACACCGATAACTGGGGAGCCCTCACCAACAAGCAGCGCATTCCGCTGATAGTCGCCATCAACCACGGCGAAATCTACATCGGTTGCGTATCACAGCACCACCCCGACAAAACTTACGCACTCAAGCTCCGCCGCATCCAATCCGTCAAGCTCTTGCGCGAACAATTCGTCGAAGACCCTAAGGTTGTCGAAATCCTCCGCAGGCGCATCCGCTCGGGCACACTGCTTTCCGGCGACCAGGACCAGCCTTGCGAGAAGGTGGTCATCTACTTCCCCGGCTACGCCAAGAACTTTCTGCAAGAACGCCCCTACCACCCCAGCATGAAAATCAAAGAACTCGCATGCGGCGACTTGCACGTGACAATGAATGTCGCAGTCAACGGGTTACTCAAGCAGTGGGTCATGTACTACGGTTCCATCGCCGAAGTGCTGAAGCCAGCCAAGCTCCGCCAAATGATACTTGACAGCGCGAAGGAACTAGTAGGATTGTACGAGAGATAAAATCCATCTCAAGACAAATCGTCCATTTCCAGGAAGTCTTTTAGTTTGATGTGCCTGACGGTACTAGTGGAATAGTCGATATCGTCATTGGAAATAAGAATTTTGGCATGGGTGTTGTCAATATCTGCAAACACCCCCATTTCTCGGTCGTAGGTTGAACGCTCCGCTACGGAATAAGCGACCTGAATGAAATACTTCTTGTTTCCCTTTTGTGCGCAAAAATCAATTTCCTGTTTTCCAGAATAGACACTCAGGGAATATTCCCTATACAAGAGTTCGTTATAGACAACATTTTCTAGGTTGTGCGTCAAGTCAAAAATGCCGTCCGCAACGCGAATGGAATTAAACGCCACATCTTCATCATAGATCTTTTCGAAGAAGTTCAGCTCCCGCTTTGCCTTTGTCGAATACTGCTTGATAGAGCTGATGACATACGCCTCTTTCAGGTATCCCAGATATTTAGTTATCGTGTTGACAGAACATTCGCTGAATTGTCCCCTGATGTAGTTATAGATGGACTTTGCAGACAGTATCCTCGAATTGGAAATGAGAACATAATTGGCCAGTTTGGTAAAGAGTTCTGGCTTGCGTATCTTGTAACGGTTTACGATATCGTTAATTACTATTGTCTGGTCTAGATCATTCAGGTAGTTCCGTGTGGCGCTTTCTGTATTGAACTCGAACCGCATCGGGAATCCGCCATAGACAAGATAATCAGAGATGGAGGCCGTTCTATTTTGTTGCTTCAGGTATTCCTGGATTTCTTTAAAGACGAATGGTCGTATCCTGAACGCCACGTAGCGCCCGCTCAGTTCCTTGGTAAATTCCATGGACAGCAACTTTGAATTTGAACCCGTGATGAATACGGAGCAGTCGTGCAAGCGGAGTGTCTTGCAGGCATCGGGCCAGTCCTTTACATTCTGGATTTCGTCAAGAAACAGAAAACACTTGCCCGCACGGCGCGTCTTTTCTACATAGGCAAGAAGCTCATCGCAATTGGATATTCTAGACAAAGTGCTGCGGTCTTCAAAATTCAAGAAGATGACATTGTCCGTTTTTTTGCGAATTTCTTCGGAAATCTGCGAAAGAATGACGGACTTGCCACATCTGCGGATGCCGGCAATAATCTTGACGAGGTCGCTATCGTAAAACTCCCGAATCGGAGCGATGTATTTTTCACGCAGAATCATAGCCCGCCTTCTACTGAACTCTTTTGCAAATATAACAAAAAGTTTTCAACATAGTGAAAACTTTTTCAAGTTTTAGTAAAAGTTTTCACTACAATGGACTAAAACACATGTTTTTGCTCCGCAAAATGGACTAAAATACAGACAAGTCTTCGGTTTTCGCTAAAAAACGGCAATTTCGGGTTTTACTTAATCCTTTAAACTCCACAACCGGTTTTTTTGACCCACTTTTGGAGAAGATTTTAAACCTACCCGCACACCCACTTTTCTTTCAGCCACTTGCAGAAGAACTCGCAAGCAGTGAGCCCGCCTGCTTTTGTGTACTTTGCTGGCATAGGCTTATTCCAGTGCGCACTCGACGGATGCATCGTATAGCAATAATCGACGCCGTGAGCAGCTGTCCAATCCCAAAGATTGCCGCCGAAATACTTGGGATAGTCGTCGGTTTCTGCGCACTTGCAAACCTTTGAACTCAAGAAAACAACAAGATTTGGCCGCAGAATTTCAAGTACCGAAATCAGGTTACGGATTGCCTGTTCCCGATCCAAAGACTCTCCACCATAAACTTTCCACAGGTCATCAATTCCCGTTGTACAATCAGCAGGACGCAAAAAATAATTGAGGAACGCCACCTGATGCCAGCCATTGCCCCCGCTCGGCTGCACCAGATTTAAGCAACGGTCAATCTCTTTCCCGAAACGTCCGCTCTTGCCCTCGCGAGTTCCGCGAGTATTGCACCAATCCTGCTCCGCTTCTGTCAAAACAGGCTTGCCGTTATACCACTTGGCCGCATCGTGATGAACCGTAGAACTCTCTGGCATGTAATGGCTCTCGCCAAGCAACAAGAGTTTCTTGTGCTTCGGAGATTCGTAATCACTCCCTACAAAGGGCATCATATACGGATGCGATTTATAGAAAGGAACTGATTGCAATTGTGAGTCGTAAAAAGTATTGGACATATCACCTCCAATTGTTTACAGAGCCGGTTCGTGACCGCCCTTTGCCGGACTCTTTAGACAACGAGCATTCACCATGGCAAATATCGTCGGAAATTGCAGCCCACAATATTTGCAAGTGTACTTGGACTTTTCGGAACCCTCATACAGCACATGGTTTGCACCACCACCCTGTTTTACACAGCGAGCATTCACCAAAGCAAAAACCGAAGGGAGCCCGATTCCGCAATATTTACAGTAGAACTTGGTGGGCATAAGAGCATTCACCTTCCAAAGAATCTTCTGAAGAACCCTTTATTTCGTGTAGGCTCATCTACAATTTCAGCGTCAATAGCCTCATTTTTCCAAAAACGAAGCATTTTGGTTTTTGCCTCATTACAGAACATTTCTGCATTTTGGAATTCAAGCAATTTTTTCTCAGTAGATTCAATTTGCTGTTCCATTTCAATAATCTGAGGGGCAAAAGTATTGATAAAATTTTCAGGCAAAAATTCATCGTAAACACTTTTAAATGCTCCTTGAACAGCAGAAAGTAACTCATTACGTGTTTTTTCCAATTTCCCAGCATTTATTTTAGCCATAACGACATCAACCACATCGAGAACAACACCAACTGCAGCTCCAATTGCAGGAATCTCCTTAGAGATAAAATTCGTCAATTTAACAGCACCCCAAGGCTTAAACTTAATCACGACACCCACTTTGCCTAACAAATCTCGCCCAGCAAAGACCATTGCTTTATTGACACCTTGTGCAGCATTACTAATTCCCCCAATGCCTTTACGAACCAAGGACAAAGCATCATTAACATTTGTTGTCCCAACATCTAAATCTGAACGAATTTTTTCACCCGCAGCATTTACTATTTGTTCAAAATGATCTGTTAAAATATCTTGTATTTTCCCATTCAATTTATATCCAGCATCGTCTCCCGTACCCAATTCATCTTCGACAATTTCCCTCATCGTCTCCATTGTCGCGTTACGAATTTTGCTACATATACTTCGTTCTAAGGAATCTAATTCTTCGCGACATGGCCTTTTTTCTCTATTCAGATCCTTTTTTGTATTGCTTAAATCACGACGCATCATTTCAACGGTCCGTTTGACCTCGGGGATTACAGCTTCATTTAATTGAATTTGTTCTTGACGAAGAATTTCAAGATTTTGCGAAACTTCCTCGAAGATGGCTGTCAACGCAGCATCTTTCATAAGTTTTTCGGGTAAGGTGCTTTTTACAACCTCATCTACCATATTTCTCAAATTTGGCATACGAGAGAATTCTTCGTATTTAGAACGATGCTCATCAGTCAACCAATAATTTTCTTTACCATCATCATTTTCTTGAAGTCCCTTGCCTTCAGGATCAGAAGAAATGCACACAATATTTAAATTTTGAATTTTCGAGTCATTAATATCTAAATCACAAAAACGAGCTACATTTTCTTTTAAGAAAGCTCTCTTTTGTTTTTCTTTTTCTGCAAAATCTTCTTCATCGGTATAATCACAAATATCATCCATTCGATTAATAACAAAGATTGTATTATCGAATTTTTTCAAGGTTTTCATCAGCCAGGAAACCATTTCTTTGTGACTATCCTTAAGAGGATTCGTTGCCGCTACAATATAAAGAATAATATGGGCTTCTGAAATATATTTTTCAGTTTTTTCAGAAAATTTTTGACCAAAAAGACCCGGAGTATCAACAAAAACACAGGGCGGCAGATCTTCTGATATATTGCAAGGTTCATATTCAATGATTTCATCAGAGGATTCTTCTTCTGCAATTTTCATATTAGAATCAGCATGACCTAAAAAACCAGCAACAGTACTTGTTTTACCATCAGAGAAGGCTCCTACAAGAGCTATTTTCAGCTTACCTTTTTGCAAGCCATCTTTCAGAGCATTAACCTTCGCTATAGAATTTGCAAAAGCTGTAGTCAATTCTTCTGACAAAGCCTTCACTTTCATTTCGTTTAGCAATTCACTAAACTGAATCAATTTCTGAATGAAATTGTTCTGTTCCTGAGTGAAGGAATTTTTATTGTTAAGCGACATTGCTTACCTCCAAGTTATCAATTTTCTTTATAATATTCTTCTGAATCTTTTTGATTTCTTTATCAAAATTCGTTAAGAGATTTTCCGTAATTTGTGCATCTTCTTTAACCTTCAAAGCCTTTGCAGAAAGATTGTCACCCGCTTTCGTCACAGATTGAACATGCTCTTCTATTGTTGGCTTTAATTCTTCCCATGTTTTTTCAGCCATATCTTCTACTTTTTCTTGTGCTAATTTTTTAAAATTCATAATGCGGGTTTTCTCTCTGAATCCATACTTTATCCAACCCTTAACAGTTCCCCAAAGAGCCCCTAATCCCGCGCCAATACCCGCTCCAAGTGCGGTTCCCACAACAGGGAAAACATGAGTTCCGATCCAAGCCCCTAATGCAGCTCCAGATGCTGCACTTGTCGCTACACCAAAAGCAAAATCACCCAAACCGCCCCAATCAAACGAAGTATCCTCCATACTTGGCATTTCTGCTTTCAAATTTTTCAATTGTAAAGTCATGCTATGAACGAAATCATCTGCATATGCTTTTACTCTTTCAAAATAATCTTCACAAGAAGCTTTCATCACATCAGAAATTTTCTTTTTTAAATTTTCATTCAACTTACGCTTAGCATTTTTGAACCTTCTCTCTATATCTTCACGAACGATTTTAGCATTTTCCTCTATACTCGGAAAAAAAATATTTTCCAATATTTCATCGTTATAAAAATCTTTTATGGCGTTTCGCACTGCGCTGGTCATATTTCGATGGAATCGCTTTTTTGCATCATCTAAGCCTGCAATCAAGGTATTTGCACTTCGTTCTGCCTTTATTCGGTAAGTTTTCCATGCTTTTTGCTGTTCTTGAATGGAGGCTAGAAAGCCCTCACCAAGAACATTTTGGAGTCTACAAAAGGCGTTCTTACGCATTCGATTGGGAGCATTCATGCAGCTTTGTGTTATAGCCTTCTTTAAACTCGCCATATTGCTTATTTGCAGCAATTCTTTATCTGTGGCATGCAGAAGAAAACTTTGTTGTTGACGATGTAAAGATATTAAGGATTCTTGAACCTCTTTATTATCTTCAAATTCTGCAGGATTGGCAAAAGAACTATTTCCATCATGCAAAGATAAGCCGCACAACGCCGGTAAAACAGCACAACCAACCGTTCCCATATATAATTCATTCGAAATTTTTTGAAGTAGAGCATTTTCTATATTGCAGTTTTTCCGCAATTCTCCTTTTACTTTTTTTAGCATATCTTTGACATAGTCATCTCCATCATATTTTTTTTGAGGAGACAGAGGAATATTGTGTATCCCAAGCACATCAACATTTTTGCCTAGGTAACTTTGTATTTTTTCGAGAGTATTGGATTCAATACCCTTTGCTTCGCGAGCTACATAACAAACTAAATGAGCTTTTTTCAAGGCCTCTTTTATGATTTCAACAAAATTTGTTTCCTTTCCCTCAATGCCAGGAATATCTATAAGCTGTGCAGAAACTCCGTTAATAATAAAATTATAGGACCTGTAGGTTTTCGTAAAATCCTGAGAACCATTACCAATTATAGTTCCATCAACATTATAATACATTGAAAATTTACTCTGTGGAGCAATTTTCACAGCATCAATCAAAGAGTTAAGGAAGGATAAAACTTTATCAGCCATCAAATAGCTCCCGAAAGCAAGAAACCACCAATAATGCCAATTATTAGAATAAAGACATATATAAAGACTGAAATCACTTTAGATTTAGGAGAATAGACTTTTTTTAGATTCTCAAGATTATTAATGACTTCAACACATTTTTCTTCATATTTTTTCTTTAAAGCGGCACAATTATTACTGCGTTTTTCCATTGCTTTCGCACGGGATTCTTCATCAAAAAGAATACGCAATGATTCAATAATTGTACTTTTCCCAGCATTTGTTGCACCAAAAAAAGCGATTGTAAATTTTTCAAATTCACTATCTTTCTCAAGAGATTCCACAGCGACTTTAAATTCTTCATTTTTTTCTTCTATGTTTTTTACAACATCATCTATTCTACTTTGCAATTCTTCATCATGTTGAGAATTAGCTTCTTTCAGTTTAGCTAAAATTTCATCAACCGCAGAAGACGTATTTGAATAGTATTCTGAAATCTCATCTTTAATGCTTTCTGCCATATACAAGCCCCTTTTGCAATAGTCCAAGCGTCATAGGATTGTCCGCACTTCTTACAGTAGTATGTCATGATTCACCATTCCCATCAGTTTCCTTGCTTTTATTACGGATCCTCGCATTTATTCACAGGTTTTGCCGACCGTCCTTAATATAAAATGAGCAGGCGACAATAGATGTCGTTTGTTCTCGGACACAAGAATTCCACAAAAGAGTCTATGCCGCTTAGTCTTCCTAGAATTTGAAATTTTGCCGATTTCGATTGAAAGCCAAGAGCAAAGCTCAAACTTATGTCTAAAACGCGATTACCTTATAAAAGCCTCTTTTCCCACCAATATAATCTAATTTTTACATAAAGGAACCAACAAAAAAATGGCCCAAAGGCCACTTTTTTCACTTTCCAGAAATACACAAAAAATCACTTACTTCACAATCAATGCCACAATCGCTGCAATCAAACCGCCGAGTAGCAACGCGGCAATCACGACTGCGATGACCATAAACCACTTGGCGTATTTCAGGATTTTCACCATGGCGGAATTCTGGTCCTTCGTGAACTGCTGCACAGCATTCATTGTCGCGGTCACGAGGAATCCGATGTCGTCAATCCAGCCCACTACGGGGACGGCATCTGGCGCCAAGTCGATGGGCGACACAGTGTATAAAAGAGACATGATGACGAGGAAAACGGCAAGCCCCTTCTGCATAGGCGAGGCGCCGTTCAATTCCTTCACATCGTGTACTTCGGGTTCTTTATCCATATCTTACCTCAGTCTCCGTAGGCCTTTGGGCATCGGGACTTCTTCGCCGTCTTCTTGCAACAGGTAAATGTTGTCGAGGCTGATGTAACCTTTGCCGCTGTGGCGTGCGCGGAATGCGAAATTCTTGATTTTTGTCGGGTCAAGCTGCGGAATCGTCTTGCCCCAGCCTTCTTGCTTCATGTTTTCCCAAATGAGCGTGTCGCGCACCCAGTTGCCACGCGTATTCTTGAGGCGAATCATGAACTCGTCGTAGTCCTTCACCTGTTCGCTCATAATCTGCAATTCTATATAACCTTGCGGGTTGTTGTGGGTTGTAGCATAGTCGAACACGATACCCACCGATTTTTTCACCTCGGGCGGCAGCACATAATAGGCGCCGGAGTAGTTGGGCCAACCCAAGTCAGGCGGCTGTTCGACGATGAAGTCATGACGGATGTAGCCACCGAGCGGAGGATTGCCGTTATACACCTTGGCATCCATCGAAGTTGCATTGTCGCCGTTGACAACCGGGAACCAGTCCACCGCATCGATTCCATTGTCGAAGTTTTGCATCACGCTTGTGGTGCGGTAGGCGCCGCGGATGCGGAACGGAACCTTGAGCACGGTTTGTTTCTTACCCAAGCCCTGTAATACCACCTGAATTTCGCGTTTTCCGTTGGAGATTCCTGCAGGCACGGGGATTTTCGCATGGAAACTCTCGATGGACGAATTCCACTTGCCATCATCCGGATTGACAGGCTGCGTAAGCGTCCCAGCCTTGCCCCAGTTAGCAATTTTCACGATACCACCGGTCAACTGCCCGTCTTCTTGCCTTGCAGTCACGAACAAGTCCAGCGTATCCCCGGCAAGCAGAACCTTCTTCTCCAGCGCGGCAGCAATCACCTCAGGCACAGCAGCTTTCGCTTTCGTTTGAGCGTCCAGCCCAACTACACGGGGATTGATACGCACGATAGCCAAACCAAATCCGGGAATTTCAACATCCTTGCTCTTGCTCGGATTCATACGACGTCCACTCGGCCCCATTTTGGGATACGGGTATGCATCCTTCTGGTCGCCAACCCACTTGAACTGATCCGGGCCGAACACGTCCACTTCGGTACGCACCTGGTCCGAAGCGCCGCTTGCACGGTCCACCTGGACAACCTGCTTGGAATCGGTCATGTTGACAAGCATGACACGGCAACTGTCGTTTTTGCAGATGGCGTACGGAGTCACGCTTTCTGTAGAACTTTTCACGGGGACAACGGCGTAGCCGTCTTCGAGGAAGCGCTTGAATACCATGTAGACACCAAAGTATTCCGCAGTAAGTTCCAGACTTTGCAATTTATTCCAGGAACCTTCCTTGACAAGAGCCGTCATGCTGATAGTGCCCCACGTGTGGTCCGGGCCTTCAAAGACGTTACCGAAAGCATCCCAGGGCAATGCTTGCAAGCGGTTGCCAAAGCGGACCGCATATTGTGCAAAGACGTTCGCGGCGCCCGCAGCCTGCGGGTAGTCCATCCAAATTTCACTTCCCAGCACAGACGTACTGAATTCCGAAAGCGAAATACGGCGTTCCCCGTCCAGATAAAGCTTCATCCAGGCATCCAGCGTATCGGCATTGTGCCCGATATCCATCGTCGCCTTGAGCATGTCCTTCGCATTCAGGTTATCGGGTGCCCAGTACGGGTAAGTGTGCAAGTCAAACACATCCAGATAGCGCTTGCCATCCTTCTTTTCGGCCTCGCCCACAATGCGCAGGAATTCGGCGACCCAGAACTTGCCGTCCCCGAAACCGGCACCCTTCTCTTGCATCTTGTGCGAACTGAACAGCGGCCCGTGCAAAATGATGGAGGGGTCCACGGCCTTCATGGCGCGAGCATACTCGACAAATCGGGCGGCATACTGCCTTGCCGACAGCGGGCCGGATTCTTCCCATTCGCCATCGAGCTCGTTGCCGATTTGCCACTGCTTGATTCCGTACTTCTTCTTCACGTTTGCGTACTTCACCCATGCGGCGGCCTCCTTGGCCGTACCCGTTCCCGCGTTCACGCAGATGAGCGCCTGTGCGTTAGGAATCTTGGAGATGTACGCCATGAACTCCTCGAAATGCCACTTGATGTTCGTCCAGTCGGTACGCGGTTTGTCGCCGTTGCGAGTGGACACCGCAAAGAACTTGTACTCGTTACCGGCAAGCAGGTCGTCGCTGCCGCTATAAAGTTTCATCTCGCGCACCTGCACGCCCTTGCTGGGCAAATCCGGAGTCTTGAAGCGGATAGCCACATAGCGTGCCTTGATTTGCGCAAACTTGTACTTTGACTGTTCCGACGTCACCTTCACCGTGCCTACGGCCTTCAGCTTGTTTTCCAGGCCCTGGTGCACACCCGGATAAGGCGCATAATCTTCGGTCCAGTAAGAGAATTCGAAAGACTTCGGACGAAGCGTTCCCCAATCGATAATCAAGGAATCCAAGTCCTTCTTTTCCTTGAACTCCACAACAATCCAAGGCGGATCGTTCGGGTCCAAGATTTCGCCCCACCACATCGTTTCCATGTTGCCGTCGGCCAAGTGGCTGCGGCGGACAAATCCCCAGTTGTCCTTGGTCGTCCCGCGGTAAACAGTCTCGCCCAGGAACCCTGGAGTCCATTCCTTTTCGCTCGGAGTCCAGAGGCCCGTGCTGTCGTAGCTGCCCGAACCATTCCAGTGGTAATCGTTTGACAAACTCCCGTTCGGGAAACGGAACACATTGTAGCCGCCATCAACCAAGGCGGGCGCCATGTCGAAGTAACGGGTTGGCGGATTCCATATGGCAAGGTCGGCAGCCAGCATGTGGTCCTTGTTGATGGCAATGCCCGGCTGCGTGTCGTCAACAGTCACCACGTTCTGCGCAGCGAACGCGCTACCGGCCGTTGCACTTGCACACAAGGCTCCGGCAAACAAATATTTTTCAACAGTATTTCCAAACATATATACCTAAGGGGAATAAACCTTTTAGGAATATACAAAAAGGGACCCGCCGGCGAAGCCGGCGGTTCTTCATATACGGGCGTAGCCCTA